>JAFDDA010000090.1 GCA_019311105.1 Deltaproteobacteria bacterium | reverse complement strand
GACCCCCACGGCGCGAGCCAGGGCCTGGGCTTCGTTCACGACGCGGCCGACCTCGCGATGTTTGGGGTGACCGACCGGCCGCGCGGTCCAGATGCCCATGTCCACGATGTAGCCTGGGTCTTCGCGCAGCAGCTGCACGACATCCTCAGGCCTCCAGCGCCGATTCTCACCCTCGACCCAATAGGGGCGATCGCCGCTGCGCCGATAGTCGCGGACCGAGGCGATGCGAGGCGGGCGAGCGTTGGCCCGGCGGTCCGGCCCTCCGAGGATCAAACCGCCAGCGGAAACCGGCGGAAGCTGGGCGGAGGAAGTGGTGCCCCGTTCCGGCGAACCGACGGGCGCCGACGCTTGCGCGTGCTCGGAGGGCGCGTCGCCATGAGTCCGCTCGCTCTGACAACCCGCGGTGACGCCGACCAGCGCCGCGGCGAGGATCATGCGCCGCCCCAAGCGACCCCAGCGTTCGTCGAGATTCATGGCTTCCCCTTCCCGATCAATCGAGCGGCTCGCCCCGGTGGTTCCGTGCGAACCAACGCTCGAAGCACACGAGGAACCAGAGTCGCTCGGCGCCCTGAGGGTCGCTCGGGTCGAGGCCCGCAACCAGGCGGCCCGTAGCGTCGGCGTCGAGATGCCCCTCTTCCCTGAGACGGTCGGGTGCCAGGTAGCGTTCCGTCCAGCTGCGGAACTCGGCGGCCAGCAGCTCGTGGACGGGGATTCCGAAGCCGTGCTTCGGGCGATCGAGGATCTCACGCGGCACGCGCCGCTCGACAAGGGCTCGCAGGGGCGCCTTCGTGCGGCGCTTCGAGAGCCACCGACATCGTCGCGCGATCGACCTTGGTGAGGATGTCGTCGGGCAGGTAGGTCGCCGCGTCGGCGAAGCTGGATCGGCGGACCGGGTCGGCGGTGGGGGCGCTGTCGAAGCTCCGACGATAGGCCTCGCGCGCTGCACGCCCGGCCTCGCCGCAGAACGCCGCCGCTTCGTCCCCGCTCCAGTGGCGAACGAGACGTTCAGCGAGGTCGGCTTCGTCGCGCGCCCGCAGGTGACCGAGACCGCGCCGAAGCGTGGCGTCGGGCACCAGCGGCGAGACAGCTGCCAGGGCCTGGCGCAGAGGGCGCGGAAGCCGGAACAGGGGCAACAGCCGGGCGAGCTTTCCGTATTGGTCGTAGCCGCCGAGCAGCTCGTCCCCGCCGTCCCCCGAGAGCGCCACGGTCACGTGGTCGCGCGTGAGGCGCGAGAGCAACGTCGTCGGGATCGCAGAGGAATCGGCGAACGGCTCGTCGTAGAGGTCCGGCAGCTCGCGTGCGACGCCGACGGCGTCGTCGCGGTCGACGTAGAGTTCGGTGTGATCGGTGCCGAGGTGATCCGCTACGAGCTTTGCGTGGGGCGCCTCGTCGTACTCGCGGTTCGCAAAACCGATCGAGAACGTGCGAACCCGCCCACCGGCCCGCTCGCACATGAGCGAGACCACGGCGCTCGAGTCGATGCCGCCCGACAAGAACGCCCCGAGTGGCACGTCGGAGACGAGGCGCTGTTCGACCGCCAGCCCGAGCCGCTCCTCGAGCCCCTCCACGGCGGCCTCGAAGGTCGTCGGCACGTCGGGCTCCGGGTCCTCGAGTCGCCAGTAGGCTTGTTGGGTCGCGCTCCCGCCCTCCACCACCAGCGTGTGGCCCGGGGGCAGGCGGCGGGTCGAGGCGTAGATCGTCTCTTCGCCGGAGACGTAGCCGTGTTGCAGGTAGCGGCCGAGCGCGCCGCGATCGATCTCCGGGCAGAAACTCGGGTGCGCCCGCAAGGCACCGAGTTCCGAACCGAACAGCAACAGCCCGTCGACGTAGGACCAGTAGAGGGGCTTGATGCCCAGGCGATCGCGCGCGAGGACGATCCGGTCGTGACGTGCGTCGAAGATCGCCAAGGCGAACATGCCAACCAGCCGCTCGAAGGCCGCGTCCCCCCAGGCCTGGTAGGCGGCCAGCAACACCTCGGTGTCGCTCTCGGAGCGGAAGGTGTGGCCCAGCGACACGAGGTCGTCGCGCAGCTCGCGGTAGTTGTAGATCTCACCGTTGTAGGTGACGGTCGTCTGCCCGTCAGCGCTGCTCATCGGCTGATGACCCAGCGGGGACAGGTCGATGATCGAGAGCCGCGTGTGGCCGAAGGCGACCTCGTGGTCGGCCGTGCCCTCGCGGAAGCGTCCACGCCAGGTCCCACGGTCGTCGGGGCCGCGGTGGTGCAGCGTGGCGGTCATGGCCTCGACCGCTTCCGCGCGGGCGCGGTCGGCGGGGCCGGCGATCCCGCAGATGCCGCACATCTCAGCCGGGCTGCGCCTGGGTGTAGAACTCGACCGTCGCCCGGAGGCCCTCTTCGAAGCCGACCCGGGGCTCGAAGCCGATGGCCTCGGCGGCGCGTTCGATCCCGGCCATGGAGTGCTTCACGTCGCCCGCGCGTGGGTCTTCGTAGGACGCTTCGAGGGACGTGCCGAGGATGTCGTTGAGGTGCCCGACGAGCTGGTTGAGGGTGTAGCGCTCACCGCAAGCCACGTTCACCGCGATCCCGCTCGCTTCCGAACGCGCGGCACACTGATTGGCGGCCACGACGTTCTCGATGAACGTGAAGTCGCGGCTCTGCTCGCCGTCGCCGTAGATGATCGGCCCCTCGCCCTTCATCATGCGCGTGATGAACTTCGGGATCACCGCCGAATACTGCGAGGTCGGGTCCTGGGCCGGGCCGAAGACGTTGAAGTAGCGCAGACCAACGGTTCCGAGGCCGTAGAGGTTCGAGAACACCCGCCCGTACATCTCGCCGACACACTTGGTGATGGCATACGGCGACAGCGGGTTGAAGGGCATGCTCTCGCGCTTCGGCAGCTCCTTGGAATCGCCGTAGACGGAGGACGAGCTGGCGTAGACGACCTTGCGCACCCGCGCGTCGCGAGCCGCGACGAACACGTTCAGCGTGCCGTCGATGTTGGCGTCGTTGCTCGAGATGGGGTCGTTCACCGAGCGTGGGACCGAGGGCAACGCAGCTTGGTGATAGATCGTCTCGGCGCCGGCGAACGTGTCGTTCAGGGCGTCGATGTCCTTGATGTCCTGTTCCCGGAACTCGCAGAGATCGCCGTGCTCGTCGAGCAGGTCGAGGATGCGCTCCTTCTGGCCCGTCGAGAGGTCGTCGATGATCCGTACGCGCCGCCCCTGCTTCACCAGCGAACGGGAAAGGTGGGAGCCGATGAACCCTGCCCCGCCGGTCACGACATCGAACGCGTCAGCCATGGATTCCTCTTGGAGCGGCATGCAGATCCGCAGGCCGGCTCGGGCGAACGGGGCAGACTAGCCCAGCCCCCCGGCGCGAGCATCGCTGGAACGCCGCTTAGCTTCACATTTGAAGTGCAACATCCGCTAGGCGGCACGGAACCGCTCCTCCGGGGTGTCGTAGTCGTATCGCTTCCTCGGTCTTGAGTTCAGCTTCTTCGCGATCGCATCGCAGCGGCGCTGCGTCATTCCGGCCATGCTCTTCCGCTTCGGCAGGTACTGTCGGACTAGACCGTTCGTGTTCTCGTTCGTTCCCCGCTCCCACGAGTGGTAGGGCGTCGCGAAGTAAAACTTCACCCGGGTTGCCCGCTCGATCTTCTTGTACGAGTGGAACTCCGTCCCGTTGTCTGCCGTGATCGTTTTGAACTTCCGAGGTGATCTTCGGATCAGCGCGATCGTCCTGCGGGTCAGCTCGCCGGCGTTTCTCGAACGGAGCTTTCCGATCAACAGGTAGCCCGTGGCTCGCTCGACCAGCGTCACGATGCAGTGCGTGTTGCCGTGTCCCATCACGGTATCGATCTCCCAGTGGCCCACCACCTGGCGGCCTTCGATTGCAGCCGGGCGCTCGCCGATCGCACGCTTGCCCGCGAGCCGTCCTCGGCTGTCGTAGCGGCCATAGCGCTTTCGGCGCTTCTTCGGCGCGCAGCGCAGATGCCGATGCAGGTCGCCCCCGTCGGCTCGGTCCGCCCACACGTGCCGGTAGATCGTCTCGTGGCTGATCGCGAGATCGCCGCGCTTGGCCAGGTGCCCGGCCGCCTGCTCGGGGCTCCATTGCCGACGCAGCAGACGTTGCACTCGCCTCCAATCCGTCGGCCCGAAGCGCTGGTTGCGCCTCGAGCGGGAGCGGCGCCCGTTGGTTCGTTCCTGCGCCTTGCTCGCGCGGTAGCGGCCGTCTCCGCGCGAGCGGTTTCGAGCCAACTCCCTCGAGATCGTGCTCCGGTGGCGGCCGACTCGGCGTGCGATCTCGGCCTGCCAACACCCTGCCTGCCGCAGCGCTGCGATCTGGTAGCGTTCTTCTTGGGTGATCTGGTGATACTTCACGGGCTCTTCTCCTTCCTTGGTCGGTAGTGGAAGAGCTCAGTATTCCAGGTCACCTCTCTTTTCGTGGCGCATGTTGCACTTACTTTGTGAATCCGCGCCCCACAACAGGGCCCGGAAGCGAACCGGCAAGGCGCCGGTAGAGATCGAGGTGCGCGAGCGCAATGGCTTCGATCCGGAAGCGCGACTCGACCGTGGCCCGAGCCGCTGCGCCCATCGCACTGCGTTCCTCCGGGGAAAGAGCCAAGAGCCGCGAGAGCCCAGCCGCCAGAGCGTCGGCATCGCCGGCGGGCACCACGAAGCCGCTGCGCCCATCTTCAAGCAGGGAGGGCACATCCCCCACCGCCGATGCGACGACGGGCAACCCGCTCGCCATCGCCTCGAGCACCACGTTCGGGAAGCCCTCGTAGCGCGAGGGCAGCACCAACCCGTCGATCCCGGCCATCAGGGCCGGCAGTTCGCGGGTGGGAGGCAGCATACGCACGACGTCGCCGAGGCCCCGTGCGGCGGCGGCAGCGCGGACCGCCTCGATGAAACGCGGCGCACCGTCCTCGGCGCCGACGAACCAGCAGCGCAGGTTCCGCCGGAGTTCGGGGGCGACCTGGCCGAGCGCCTCGACCAACAGACGGTGGTTCTTCTCTTCGGAGATCCGTCCAACCAGGGCCAGGTGGAAGCAGCCCGCCTCGAGTTCAAAGGGGGGAGGCTCGGCGGCGCGGCGATCCCATTCTGCGAGATCGATCCCGTTCGGCAGGTAGTGCACGCGTTCAGGGCGGACGCCGAAGGCCGACACCAGCGTGCGCGCGGCGGGCTCGGAGTTCGCGGTGACCGCGTCGTAGCTGCGATAGGCACGCCGCAGCACGAGCGCCATCAGTCGGCCCACGTTCTCCACGGGCGACGACCGTTCGCCGGCGAGCCAAGCCGGCCCGCCGCTCGGGTGGGCTCGCCGCGCCAGGGCCGTCCAGATCGTCGGCATCGGCAGAAAGGCATGGACCACGTCCGGACGCTCCGCCTCGACCCAGGCGCTCAGCCGGCCCGGAAAGCCGAGATCGAGCGGGCCGCCTTTTGGGAGCAGGTGGACGGCGACCTCGGCCTCGTCGAGCCGTGGCCGAAAGAAGCCGATGTCGCGGTAGACGGCAAAGCTGACGCGGGCGCCGGCATCGCGGCGCAGGCGGACGGCGATCTCGACCGCCTGCCGCTGCGCTCCCCCGCTCCCCAGACTGTCGATCACGAAAGCGACGTGCATGACGAAGGCGAGCGAAGATAAGCAACCCCGCTCCCGCTGCCAGCGGCGAAGATGAGCAACCCCGCCACCGCTGCCAGCGGGTTGCGCCGCGGCTGCGCAGGGCCTCCGCGCTGCCCGAGTGCCGCCCGATTGGGTTAGCTTCCCCGTCCCGATGTGCGGCATCGCCGGAATCCTGTGCCCGACCAACACGGCGTCGCCGCTGCTCGCGAAGCTCGACGACGAACTCGTGCGCCTCGCCGCGAGCCTCGGCCACCGCGGGCCGGACGCCCACGGAACGGAGCGCATCGGAAACGCGGGCCTCGTCCACACACGGCTTTCGATCATCGACCTCTCGCCCACCGGCGCCCAGCCCATGTGGGCCCCGAGCCGAAGCCATGCGATCGCCTACAACGGCGAGGTCTACAACTTTCCCACCCTGCGCACGGAACTCGAAGCGGAAGGGGAGGCCTTCGCGGGCACCAGCGACACCGAAGTCGTCCTGCGCACCCTTCTCGCACGCGGAGAGGCGGGCCTCTCGAAGCTCGACGGAATGTTCGCCCTCGCCCTGCTCGACGGGCGCGGCGAAGAGCTACTGCTCGCACGAGACCGGGCCGGCCAGAAGCCGCTCTACGTGGCGCGCGTGGCCGGCGGTGGCTGGGCGTTCGCCTCGGAGGTCACGCCGCTGCTGCGCGTGCCCGGCGTCGACCTGCGGATCGACCCGCAGGCGCTCTCCCATCTCCTGACCTTCGGCTTCGTCCCCGCGCCCTTCAGCCTGCGCCGCGGGATCCGCCAACTCGAGCCCGGCACCTTCCTGCGGCTACGCGCCGGAGCGGAACCCGTCGAGGGCCGCTTCGCGCCGGAGCCCGGCCCCCAGGCACCGCGGATCGAGGGCGACGTGCCGGAGCTGGCGGACCAGCTGGAAGGCGTGCTCTCCCAGTGCGTGCGGGAGCACCTGGTCTCCGACGTCCCGGTCGGCGTGCTGCTCTCGGGAGGCGTCGATTCGTCGACCATCGCGGCGCTGGCCGCGCGCCATGTCGGGCGCGTGAAAACCTTCGCCGTCGTACACCGCGACCCCGAGTACGACGAACGCGACGCCGCCCGGGCCGTGGCCGACCACATCGGCAGCGAACACCACGAGATCGAACTCGACGAGGCACGCCTCAGCGAAGCCGACCTCGACACCGTGGTGGACCACCACGGCGACCCCTTCGCCGACTCCTCGAGCCTGAACGTGATGCGCCTCTCGCGCGAGATGCGCCAGCACGTCACCGTCGCGCTCTCCGGCGACGGCGGCGACGAGATCTTCGCGGGCTATCCGCGCTTCGCGTTGCTGCGCCTGATCGAGCCCTTCGGCATGCTGCCCGGCCCGGCCCTGCGCCTCGGCCGCGCCGCCTTCGGGAGCGTGAGCGGCCTGCGCGGCCGGCAAGTCGCGCGCACCTTCCATGCGGGCCTGCTCTCGCGCGGCCAGCGCATGGTGGCGTTCACGTCGCTCTTCTGGCCCGAGGAGCAGGCACGGATCCTGCGGCCCGAGCACCTGCCGGCCAACGCCAACGGTGAGCTGGACGCCTTTCTGCACCGACGCGGCTCGGACCTCGAACCCGACGTCGTCGGCGCCGCACACTGGATGGAGCAGCGGCTGATCCTCCCCGACGACATGCTCACCAAGGTGGATCGCATGTCGATGGTGAGCGCCCTCGAAGTGCGCCCTCCCCTGCTTGCGGGCCCGGTCCTCGACTTCGCCTCGCGGCTGCCCCTCGCGGCGAAGCATCGCGGGCGCACGGGCAAGCTCGTGCTGCGGACCCTCGCCAAGCGGCTCGTCCCGCCCTGGGTGATCGACCGCCCGAAGAAGGGCTTCGCCCTGCCCCTCGAGGAACACGGCGGCGAGGTCTTCCGCGACGCCTTCCGCTTCGCCGTGGAGTCCGGCGAGTCGCCCCTGCGCGACATCTTCGAGCCCAAGGCGCTCGCCGAGCTCGCCGTCTCGCTTCAGATCGACGGGGAGGGCCGCGACCCGGAGGATTCGCCCTACCGGCGCGTCCACCGGCGCTGGCTCATCGCCCTGCTCGCCCGGACGCTGGTCCGCCAGGGCTCCGTCGCAGCCTGAGTCCCGCCCGGGCCCGCAGGCGGGCTGCCGCCCCACGAAGCGGCAACGGCATCAAGGAACCCCCTGATTCCGCCGATGAGACCCGTGGACAGCCACCCGGCCGCGGCCCGCAGAACCGTGGGCAGCCATCCCGGGCGGCCCACAGGAGGGGCCATGCCTCAGACCCCGCTCAGCCAGCACCAGGAGCGCCTCGCCCAGGACCCGCGCGACGCGATGGCCTTCGAGGCCCTGGAAGAGCATCACTACCTGCGCGGCGACTGGTCCGCCCTCGAGCGCCTCTACGAGCGCCGCCTGACTGCCGAGCTTCGCAACGGCAGCGCCTCCGAACAGGCGCGCATCCTCGTGCGGCTCGGCCAGATGCTCGAACGCGGGCACGGCGACGTCGACGCGGCCCTCCGCCGCTATCGCGAGGCTGCCGAGCGCGCGCCGCACTTCCGCCCGGCTCTCACGGCCCTCCGCAAGGCCCACGCCAGTGCCGGCCGCTGGGAGCTGGTGCTGCAGATCGCAGAGCGCGAGCTCGAAATGCCGCTACCCGGCCGCGCGCGGGCCGAACTCCACCTCGCCTGCGGCGACACCTGGCTGCGTCACGCTGGGGACGAAGATCAGGCGCTGTGTCACTTCCGACTTGCAGCCCAGGACGACCCCAAGAACGGCGAGGCCTGGGTCCACCTGGCGGGCGCCCTCGAACGCGCAGGCGAATCCGAAGAGGCCGCTCGCAGCTGGGAGTGCGCCATGCCGCTCCTCGGCGGGAGCGAGCGAGCGCAGGCTCGCATCACCTTGGCGCGACTCGTGGAACTCTGGTTCGACGACGACGCGCGTGCAGCTGCGCTCTATCACGAGGCCATCCGCGACGACCCCAAGCGCCACGACGCACTCTCCGCCCTCACTGACCTCGCAGCTCGGCGGGGGGATTGGAACGAGGTCCTGAACCTCCAGACACGGCGCTTCGAACTCACCGCCGACGCGGGCGAGCGCTCGCGCATCGCCTACGGGGCCGCGCGCGGCCGTGTCGAGCACGCCGACGATGCCCTGGGTGCCCTGCCCTGGATCGAGCGGGCCTTCGAGCTGTCCGCCGCCGAGGGTGCCATCGGGCGGGCCATGCTGCTCGAGCTGATGGTCGAGACCGCTCGGGTCGCCCACACCACGGGCCACACCAACGAGGCGGCCGAACTCTACGAGCGGGCGCTCGGCATGGATGCCGACAACGCCGATGCGCTCGCTGGCGTCGCCGAGACCCGCTACGAACTCGGCGATCTGGACGCCGCCACCGACGCCGTCCAGGCGCGCCTGGCGATCCCGGGCCGCGACGAGCGACGCACGCTCCACGTCGCGATCTCCGCCGCCGGGTTCGAGACCCGCGGCGAACTCGAAGAGGCACTCGCCGGCTACCGCGAAGTCCTCGCGGCCGACCCGGGCCACGATGCCGCGCTGGCCGGCGCGGCCCGCATCCTCGAGGCCCAGGACGCCTACGACGAAGCGGCCGTCCTGATGGACGACTGGGCGAAGCGCACCAACGACCCGAACCTGCGCGCCGAACGCCTGACGCGTGCCGCACAGCTGGCTCGTGACGCCGGCGCAGACGATCTGGAACTCGGTGAGCGGTTGGAGGCGGCGCTCCAAGCCGACCCGTCGCGCGGGGACGCGTGGCTGCTGCTCGTCCAGGTCCGCTACGAGGCGGGCTACGAGGACGAAGCGCTCGATGCCAGCCGGCGCGCCCTGGCGACGGTGCGCGAGCCGAACCTGCGCGCCGAACTGCTCGCCACCCGAGCCACCGTCCTGGAGGAGCGCGGCGAAGTGCGCGCCGCGGCGGGAGCCTGGGCCACGGCGGCGGCGGAACAACCCGAAGACCCACAGCCCCTCGCCTGCGCGATGCATCTCCTGCGCGCCGACGGCGACTGGAAGTCCGCGGCCCGCCTGCTCGAACGCGTCGGGCAGCGCGTACCCGCCGAACAGGGAGACCGACGCGCAGACGTCCTGGCCGAGCTCGGCAAGCTACGCGCAGGCCCGCTCGAGGACATGGACGGCGGCATCGCCGCCTACCGCGAAGCCCTGTCGTCCCAACCGGGGCGCGAGGACGTCCGCGAGACCCTCGAGAAGCTGCTCCTCTACCGCGCCGAGCCCATCGAAGCCTCGCTGGTGGTGGAGGACCGCGGCCTGCGGAGCTTGCTCGGCGGGCTGCTCAAGAACTGACACCCCGCGCGGCGGGCTGATCGAGAACTGAACCGCCCGCGCAGGCGCGCAGGCGGATCTCCGGATCGAACGAGGAAGTGTGGGCGGGCGCTAGGCGATCGGCGCCGGAACCAGCTCGCCCAGGCCCGAACGGCTGCGCTCGCGCCGCGGTTCGCGGCCGCCGGCCTCACGCAACACCTCGGCCACCAGGGCCTGATGCAGGGCATGGCCGCCCTTGTGGACCCGGACGTGGCCTTCGAGTTCGACACCCAGCAGGGACAGGTCGCCGACCAGATCGAGCGCCTTGTGTCGCACGAACTCGTCGGGCCAGCGTAGACCCTCCCGGTTCATGACTTCCTGGTCGTCGAGCAGGACCGCGTTGTCGAGGGAGCCGCCCTTGCCGAGGCCCATCTTCCAGAGCGCTTGGACATCTCGCAGGAAGCCGAACGTGCGCGCGCGGCACAGCTCCGCCTCGAAGCTCTCGGGCGTCAGCTCGAGGCCGCGGAGGGCTTGCTTGCCGATCGCCGGGTGATCAAAATCGACGGCATAAGAGACGCGCAGGCCGCGGCCGGGCTCGAGCCGGGCCCAGCGGTCGCCGTCCCGGACTTCGACGGGCTTGCGAACGCGCAGCGTGCGACGCGGGGCGCCCTGCTCGAAGATCCCGGCCACGCGGACCAGGAACACGAAGGAGGCGGCGCTGCCGTCCATCACCGGGACCTCGGGGCCATCGATCTCGACGCGGACGTTGTCGATGCCGAGGCCACGCAGGGCAGCGAGGAGATGTTCGATCGTGCCGACCGTCGCGTCGCCCCGCCCGAGGGTGGTGGCGAGGCGGGTATCGGTGACGTATTCCGGGCGCGCGGGGATCTCGACCGGCGTGGCCAAGTCGGTCCGCACGAAGACGATGCCGGTGCCGGCTCGCGCCGGTTGAAGGGTCAGCTGGACCGGCGTGCCGCTGTGCAGCCCGACTCCGGTGCAGGACACCTTTTCTGCGATGGTGTGTTGGTTCGACAAAGACAAAGCTCCCCCAAGCTTCGTCGGTCTAAAGCAAGGGTCGTGCCACCTGACGCAGCGCGGCGCAATAACGCCGTTGTCGACGTTTTCTATATATTTTACAGATACTTACGGATTGTGAGCGCACGCACGGTGAGGTGAAAGGAAGCCCGTGGGGTGACGCTTTCGTTACGGCCGTGATCGAATGATCACGATCCTGCGCCCGTGTTGTCGCGGCGCGTCAAAGCCGCCTTGACCTCCACGAGGATCGCACCGGCCGTCTGGTAGCGGTCTGCCGGGTCCTTCTTGAGGCAGCGCGAGATGATCTTCCCGATCGCCGGCGGAAGCTTCGGGTTGACCTCGCAGGGGTCGGGCGGAGGCGTGTGAACGTGGTGGTAGGGCACGTTGCCCTCCCGGAAGGGCACGCGGCCGGTCGCCATTTCGAAGATCGACACGCCGAGCGAGTAGATGTCCGTGCGGTGGTCGATGTTCTTGCCGAGCGTCTGCTCGGGGCTCATGTAGAAGGGCGTGCCCGAGACCATGGTCGTGTGGTTGCGGACCTCTTCGATCGCCTTCGCCAGGCCGAAGTCCATGATCTTGGCTTTCTTGTCCCGCGCCCACATGGTGTTCGCGCTCTTGATGTCGCGGTGCACGATGCCCTTGGCGTGGGCGAACTCGAGCGCCTCGCACATCTGGGCCAAGACGTGCAGCACGCCACGCGGCTTGATGATGCCCTTGCGCTTCACGATCTCCTTGAGCGTCGTGCCGTCCACGAGCTCCATGGCGATGTAGTACTGCCCGTTCTGCTCGCCGGCGTCGTACACCGTCACGATATTCGGGTGGTTCAGCTGCGCTGCGCTCTTGGCTTCGCGCAGGAAGTTCTCGAGCGCCTTGGCGTTCTCCTTCAAGGCCTCGGGCAGAACCTTGTAGGCGACCTCGCGGTCGAGGACCGTATCGACCGCCTTGTAGACGATGCCCATCCCGCCGCGCCCGAGCTCGCCGACGATCTTGTAGCGCTGGTCGGCCTTGCGCCGGCCCGGGGAGGCGTCCTCCTCTACCGGGCCCTCCATGCGGACGCGCTGGCGCACGGTCTCGAGGCGCTTGTCTGCGTCCTTGTACATGATGTCGAAGGCGAGAATGCGCTCGAAGAGATCCATGGCTTCTCGAACGTCGCCGTTGTCTTCGTGGACGCAGGCGAGTTCGAAGAAGAGCTCCACGCTGTCGCTCGTGACGTCCTGGCCCTCACAGGCCTGGCGGAGCTTCTTGATGGCGACGGCGAACATCTTCTTGCCGTGGAAGAAGACGCCGAGCAGGGCGGAGGAGGCTCGGAAGTCGGCGTGGTCGGCGCCGATCTTCTGCAGGACGCGCACGGCGTCGTCGCCGTGGCTGAGCTCCTGATAGATGCGGCCGGCATCGAGGTAGCGGCCCGCCTCCTCGAGCGCGGTGGCGCGGCGCGCCGGGTCGCCGAGTTCTTCCCAGCAACGCGCGGCCTCGTCGTGCTCACCCGAGCCTTCGTACGCCACGGCGGCGCGGGTGAGATCGCCGGCAGCGCGGTACATCTCGGCCGCTGCGCGTTGGTCGCCCGCCACTTCGAAGCACTCGCCGGCTCGGAGGAACTCTTCGAGATTGCGATACAGGTCGCCGGCCTGTTCGTGTTCTCCGGCCTCCATCAAGAGGCGCGCGGCTTCCTCGTCATTGCCGTGGTCGCGGTGCCACTCACCGAGCAGGCGGGATGCGTCGTCGTCGCGACCGAGCCGCCGCATGGCCTCGGCGGCGCGTTCGGCATCCTCGCCGCGGAGGAACAGCTCGGCGGCTTCTTCGAAGCGCTCGCGCTCCATGGCGAGCTTGCCGGCGTGGGCGTAGCACTCGCCCTTCTCGAGGATCTTCTGGGCAGCGGCGAGCTTGCCCGCCTCCTTGTAGAGCTTGGCGGCCTGGAGAACGATCTTGCGCCGCTCCTTGCGCTTGCCGGGGTCCGAGGCGATGCGAGAGAACTCGTCGACGATCACGGCTTCGAGGCAACGCGCGGCCTTCTCCCAGGAGCGGATCTTCACGTACGCCTTGGCGGCCTGGCGATTGAACTCGATGCGCTCGTAGGAAGCGCCGGCCTCCTTCCACATGCCGGCTTGCTCGTAGAGCTCGCCGGCCAGACCGAACTGCTGCTGCTCCTCGTGACAGCGGGCGGCCTTCGCGAACTGGCCCGCGTCGGCCCAGGCGCGCGCGGCGAGGTCGCGGCGCTCGGCCCGGAGGTAGAACTGTGCGCACGCTTCGAGGTCCCCGCCCTCGCGGCTGATCTCGGCGGCGCGCTCGAAGTGGCCCTCGTCCTCGAGGATCCGGACCGCTTTGTCGAACTCGCCGGCGTCGCGGTAGACCTCGGCAGCCTCGGCGAGCATCCCCTTCTTCGCGAGTGCGCGGGCCTCCTTCTCGAAGTAGCGACGTGCGCTCTTCGCCACGGTGGCGTCCCCTGCGACCGCGGCCTCGGGCTGCGGGCCCGAGCCGCGCGCCGGCTCCTCGTCGGTCTTCCCGCGTCGCAGGCTCGAACCGAGCAGCATCAGGCCGAGGAAGGGCAGCGCCAGGCGAATCACCGAATCAGAAAGGAAGCCCCGAGCCTGTTCGGCTTCGAAGCCGTTGCCGGTGGCTTCGGCCGCGGTTCCGAGGGCCGTGAGGACCGGATCCGCCGAGGCCAGCCAGGCCGCGTCGGGCGTGTAACCGACGGCCAGGCCCACGGCTCCCGCCGCCAGCAAAGCCAGCCCGATCACTACCCCCAAGATTCGCCCCACGATGGCCACCGGTCTTCTCCCGATCCCGCGCCGGCGTCGGCCCCCGGACTGGCCTGCCCCACAGGCACACCGATCCACGGACGCAACTCCGACGCGGTGCGTATCGGCCGTTCATGGGGGTGTGTTGAGTTTTGCGGAGCTTTGGCGGAGGGGTTGCGAGCGGTTTGGGCTCAGAGCAGCCGGGGCTGGCGGGCCGAGCCGCCCGCGGGCGGCTCGGCGTGGCCGAAATGGCGCCAGGCTGCCGGCGTGGCCACGCGGCCCCGGGACGTCCGATCGAGAAAGCCCCCCTGGATCAGGAACGGCTCCACCAGGTCTTCGAGGGTCCCGCGGTCCTCACCCACCGCAGCCGCCAGCGTGTCGATGCCCACGGGCCCGCCGGCGAACTTCTCGATCAGGGTGCGGAGCAGGGCCCGGTCGAGGGAGTCGAAACCGGCCTCGTCCACTTCGAGGCGCTCGAGGGCGTACTGGGCTCGCTCGAGATTCACGGCCGTCGAGCCGTCGCCGTCCTCGCCACCGACCTCCGCGAAGTCGCGCACCCGACGCAGCAGCCGGTTCGCGATGCGCGGGGTCCCGCGCGAGCGGCTCGCCACCTCGAAGGCCGCGTCTTCGTCGATCTCGACCCCCATGAGCCGCGCCGAGCGCGACAGGATCTCGCGCAGATCCCCCGGCGGGTAGTAGTCGAGGCGCGCGACGTAGCCGAAGCGATCGCGCAGGGGCGACGAGAGCAAGCCCGCGCGCGTGGTCGCGCCGACGAGGGTGAAGCGAGGCAGCTCGAGACGCACGCTGCGTGCCGCCGGACCCTGGCCGATCACGAGGTCGAGTTGAAAATCCTCCATCGCGGGGTAGAGGATCTCCTCGACGACGGGGTGGAGGCGGTGGATCTCGTCGATGAAGAGGACGTCGCCCTCTTCGAGGTTCGAGAGCATCGCCGCCACATCGCCCGCGCGTTCGAGGACGGGGCCACTGGTCGCGCGCAACTGGGCCGACATCTCGCGCGCCACGATGTGGGCGAGCGCCGTCTTGCCGAGACCCGGCGGGCCGTAGAAGAGCAGATGGTCGACGGCCTCGCCGCGCTCGCGCGCCGCCTTGAGGAACACGTCGAGGTTCTCGCACAGGCGCGACTGGCCCACGAACTCGGCGAGAGAGCGCGGCCGAAGTGACTCTTCCAGCCCCCGCTCCCCCGGCAGCGGCTGAGCGGCGAGGGCCCCCTCGCGCTCGTCCGTCATCGCGACAGGCCTCGCAGCGCTTCGCGGATCAGGCTTTCGAGGGGTGCCTCGTCACCCGCGCTCCCGCGCGCCTTTTCGACGGCCGACTCGGCTTGGTTGCGCGGATAGCCGAGGTTCACGAGCGCCGAGATCGCCTCCTCGCCCCGCTCGTCCCCGGGCGGGAGCGCGACCGGCACGCCGGCCGGAGCGCCCTCTTCCGCGTCGAGCTGATCCACCCGATCGCGGAGTTCCATGATCAGTCGCTCGGCCTTCTTCACGCCGAGGCCGGGCACCGATTTCAGCACGGCGACCTGGCCACCGCGGATCGCCTCGACGAGGCGCTCGGCCTCGATCCCGGAGAGGATCGATTGCGCGAGCTTCGGGCCCACGCCGTTGGTGCGGATCAGCAGCTCGAAGATCGCCCGCTCGCGTGCGGAGCGGAAGCCGAACAGCTGCAATGCATCCTCGCGAACGTGGGTGTGGATGCGCAGCGCGACGGTCTTGCCCACCTCGGGCAACTCGTAGAAGGTCGTGACCGGGATGAAGATCTCGTAGCCGACACCCCCGACGTCGAGCACCACCCGAGTCGGGTGCTTCTCGACGAGCGTGCCTTCGAGCCGAGCGATCATCGCCCACGCCTCTGGCGGGTCATCGAGCTACGCCCCTGGCGGGTCATCGAACTCGCCTCACCACGTAGCCTCGCCCCCCTTGGCGTCCGCGGCCGCCTCGACGGCCCGGAGCCTCGCCTTCGAGGAGCGCGCTGAGCCGACCCGCATGAGCATGACAGATCGCTGCGGCGAGCGCGTCGGCGGCATCCTGGGCCGGCGCCTTGGGCAAGGCGAGCAGGGTCTTCACCATCGCCTGGACCTGATGCTTGGTCGCAGCACCCGTGCCGACCACGGCCTGCTTGATCTGGGAGGGCGCGTACTCGACGACGGGGACGCCGCGCGACGCAGCACTGGCCATGGCTACGCCGCGAGCCTGACCGAGCACCAGAGCGGAACGCGGGTTCGCAGAGACGAACACCCGCTCGATCACCACGACCTCGGGGGCATGGGCCTCGATGACTTCCGAGAGCCCCTCGAGCAAGGTGCCGAGCCGCGTGGCCAAGGGCGCGCCCTTGCGGGGCCGCAGCGTGCCGTGGGCGAGGTGCGTGACGCCGGCGCCGGCGCGTTCCACCACGCCGAATCCCGTCACGGTAGAGCCCGGATCGATCCCCAACACCCGCATCTCGCGGAAGCTAGCGAACCCCGGCTCAGGCCAGCTGCGCGAGCTCGTCGTCGGAGATGTCGAAGTTGGCGTAGAAGCTCCGAGGGCTCGAAGCCCGCCTTGCCGAGCGCGTCTCGGACGGCTTCGAAATCGACGAAGGAGGTCAGCACCTCGAGCACGGCCTCCCCCTCCTCGACGTCCTCCGCGCCCGCATCGAGGGCGGCTTCGAGCAAGGCGTCGGAGTCGGCCAGGGCCTCCCGGTCGAACTGCAGGGATCCCTTCTTCTCGAACATGAAGGACACGCAGCCGGTCTCGCCAAGGTTGCCGCCGTAGCGCGTCAGCAGGTGGCGCACCTCGCTCACGGTGCGGTTCCGGTTGTCGGTGAGGGTCTCGAGCAGGATCGCCACGCCACTTGGGCATGTTGGCGCCGCGGGCCTTGTCCACGGCCAGGCGCAGGCGCGGGTTCGCCGTGGGGTCGCCGCCCCCCAACCGAGCCGCTGTGGCGATCTCACGAATGAGTTTCGTGAAGATCTTTCCACGCTTGGCGTCGGCGGCGCCCTTCTTTCGCTTGATCGTCGACCACTTGGAGTGCCCGGACATGCGGGGGTGATTAGCACGCAGGCCGGCCCCCAGCACCCCCGGCCCGCGCCTCGAAACCCATCCAGAAATCAAGGGGTTCGGTCGATACGAACGCCCGAGGGGCGCCCATTTGCCAGGTGGCGCCCGGAGGGGATCGCATGTCGGAAGTCGCCATCGGAATCGATCTGGGGACGAGCAACTCGGCCGTCTCGATCGTGCAAGACGGTCAGGTCGAAGTTCTCCCGAACACGTTCGGCGAACGCATCATGGCCAGCGCCGTGGGCTTCCGCGAGGACGGCAACATCCTCGTGGGCAACGAGGCCAAGGCCAACGTCGTCCACGAGCCGAGCTCCACCGTGACCTCGGCCAAGCGCCTGATCGGCCGGTACTTCTTCTCCGAAGAAGTGAAGAAGGCCCAGGCGATCTGCCCGTACCAGATCGTCGAGGGGCCCGAGCACAGCGTCCGCGTGCAGGTGCGCGAGGAAGTCTTCTCGCTGCCCGAGATCTCCGCGATGATCCTGCGCGAGCTCAAGAGCGTCGCGGAGTCGCACCTCGGCCATGAAGTTTCGAAGGCCGTCATCACCGTGCCGGCCTATTTCAATGACAACCAGCGCCAGGCCACCAAGGACGCAGGCAAGATCGCCGGGCTCGACGTGCTGCGCATCCTGAACGAGCCGACCGCCGCAGCGCTGGCCTACGGCTTCGGCCAGGGCCTCACCCAGAAGGTCGCGGTCTGGGACCTCGGCGGCGGCACCTTCGACATCTCGGTGCTCGAGATCGGTGAAGACGTCTTCGAGGTGATCTCGACGGCCGGCGACACCTTCCTCGGCGGCGACGACTTCGACGATCGCCTGATCGACCTGCTGGCGGACGAATTCATCCAAGCCCACGGCCAGAACCTCCGCCAGAACCCGCACACCTTCGAGCGGCTGAAGCTCGCGGCCGAGAACGCCAAGAAGGATCTCTCCCTCGAGGACACGGTTCGGATCGAGATCGCCGACGTCGCGAAGGACGAGGAAGGCAACTCGCTGTCGATCTCGCGCGACCTCACCGCCGACGACTTCTCGAAGCTCACCAACGACCTGATCCAGCGCACCTTCAAGGTGTGCGACGAGGCCCTGCAACAGGCGGGCGTGCTCGCGCGCGAGCTCGACGGCGTCGTGCTGGTCGGCGGCCCGACGCGGCTCCCGGTGATCCGCGAGGCCGTGAAGGCCTACTTCCAGATGGAGCCGAAGACCGACGTCGACCCGGACGTGGTCGTGGCCATGGGCGCGGCGATCCACGCCTCGGAGCTCGTGGCGCCGCAGCAGCAGGCCTTCCTGCTGGACGTGACGCCGCTGTCGCTCCAGGTCGGTGTGGCCGGTGGCTTCTGCGAGCCCGTCATCGAGCGGAACACGCCGGTGCCGATCGAACAGTCGCGCACCTTCACCACGGTCCAGGACAATCAGGAGACCGTCGTCATCCGCGTCTACCAGGGCGAGCAGAAGCTCGTGGACGAGAACGAGCTGCTCGGGCAGTTCGAGTTCTCGGGCTTCCCGCGCGCGCGACGGGGTGACGTCGAGATCCAGGTGACCTTCGCCATCAACAGCGACGGCATCGTGGACGTGACGGCCAGCGAGCCCGGGACCGGCGAGGCGGCCTCGACACGCATCACGCTTTCTTCGGGCCTTTCGGAAGAAGAACTGCAGAGCATCCTGTCCGAGAACCGGACGGACCGCGTGCTGACCGACATGGTGGCCCGGGCCGAGGAAGCGGCGATCCCTGCTGCGGAGCCCTTGCCCGAACTCGAGACGGCCCCGCCCGCCGTCGCGGCGGCGGTCGCCAGTGCGGCCGCGAGCATGGCCGCAACGGCACCGGCGGGCGAGGAGACCCTCGACCTCGCGACGGACGAAGACGGCGGGGTGCCGGAACTCGAAGTCGACTCCGACCTCTCGGAGGGCGAGATGAACGCCCTGCTGGAGGGCTCCGACGAAGAGCTGACCCAGCCGGCACTCCAGGAGACGACCGCGCCCGCAGCCGAGGCTGCACCCGCTCCGCCCGCGCCTGCGCCCACAGCCAAGGCTGCACCCGCTCCGCCCGCGCCTGCGCCCACAGCCAAGGCTGCACCCGCTCCGCCCGCGCCTGCGCCCACAGCCAAGGCTGCACCCGCCGCGCCCCAGGCAGCAGCCGCGGCACCCGAGGCGGCGCCGGCCGACGACCTGTTCGACGCGGTGGGGACCGACCTGCGCGACGGCGACCCGGCAGACCCGGACGAGGATTTCGAGCTCGGAAGCTGAGCGGAGGGGTGGATGGCTGCGGTGAAGCTCGCAGAATTGCGGGTTCTGGCGAACATCGTCGAGGATCTCGACTACTACCAGCTGTTGGAGGTCGCTCCGGGAGCCACGGCCGTGGATGTCCGCACGGCCTATCACTCGGTGGCCCGTCGCTTCCACCCCGATCGTCTGCGCCAAGAAGGCCCCGACGTCGTCGCGGCGGCCGAGCGCGTGGCCAAGCGTGTCAGTGAGGCTTATGCCGTGCTGCGCGACCCGCGGCGCAGGCGCGTGTACGACCAGCAGAAGGGCGGCGGCGAGCGGCGCCTGCAGCTCGTCTCGGGCGGCGCCGAGGCCGACCGACAGGTGAGCCAGGAGCGCGAGGGCAAGACGCCGAACGGTCGTCGCTACATCACCCTCGCCCATCAGGATCTCGCGCGCGACAACCTCAAGAACGCACGCCAGAACCTCCAGATGGCCCTCACCTTCGAACCCGACAACGCATGGGTGAAGTCGACGCTGACCGAACTCAAAGAAAAGCTCCGCTAGCGCCCCGAAAAAGTCGGGCCGGCACATCCCGACGACCCGCCGGCCGGTTGCGGGCTGCTATGCTGCCGGCCGTGAAGGATCGGGCTCTCCGGATCGCACTCGCCAGCCTCCTCGTGTCGTTCGTGACCGCTTGTTCAGGCGGCGACGAGGCGGCGAACCCGGTGGAAGATGCCACTGCGGCCGCGCCGGCTGCGAGTACGCCCTCCCCTTCGCCCGCTCCCGTCCAGAATGTGAGCACCGCCGCGCCGAAAGCGGCCAAGAAGGCAAAGCGGCCGGCCAACGAGCGGCCCCTGCCGGCCTTCGGTGGCGTCACCCTCGATGACCAGAAGCTCTCGGCGAGCGACCTGATCGGCAAGCGCTACGTCCTGTTCCTCTTCAACCCCGAGGTCGACGTGGCGGCCGCCGCCGCCGACGGCATCGCGGCGGTCTCGGCCCTCCGGGCGCGCAACAACTTCGAGATCCTCGGGATCGCCACGGGCGCGCGCCGAGCCGTGGCCGAAGAGTTCGCGAAGGAACACGGCCTCGACTTCCCGATCCTCGACGACTCCACGGCCCGCATCGCCCGCAGCCTGCGCTCGCCGGTGCCGGTGCTGCTCGCCTCGGTCGATGGCGAGGGCTACGTCGTCTACACGACGGGTTGGCCCGAGAAGAGCGAGGTCGATGCGAAGGCCGTGGAGGCGACCACGCGGCGCATGCTCCACCTGCCCGCCGCCCCCACGCCGACCCACCCCGTGCTGGGCCACAAGCCGCCGGCACCCGAGGTGGAGGGCACCGACCTCGACGGCCAAACCTTCCAGCTCTCGGCGCACCGCGGCCAGGCCGTGCTGCTCGTCTTCTTCCTGCACACCTGCCCCCACTGCCACCACGCTCTGAGCTTCCTCAAGACGGCGCTTCCGAAGATCCCCGAGGCGCAGCGCCCGAAGCTCATCGGCATCTCGATCGTCGACCGCGCCTACGCCGTCCGTGAGCGCATGAAGACCGACGGCCTCGACTTCTTCCCCATCCTGATGGACCCGGACGGGTCGATCCGCAACGCCTACGGCGCCAACTCCGGCGTGCCCGACCTCGTCCTGGTGGACAAGGAAGGCCGCATCGTCCACCGCAGCGACGGCTGGGCGGACGACCGGGACCCGGCGCTCTTCCAGATGTGGTTGGCGAAGGCCAGCGGCGCGTCGGTGCCGATGCTGCTCCACAAGACGGGCTACAGCGGCAGCGAGGTCTGCGGCGTGTGCCACGAGCTCGAGGCCACGACCCACGCATTCACCCGACATGCCTACGCATTCGACACGCTCGTGAAGCACGGGGTCGAGCGCGACCCCGAGTGCGTGAGCTGCCACGTCGTCGGCTTCGACGACGGCGGCTACTCCCTCGAGAAGCCGAGCTCGCAGCTCGAGGGTGTGGGCTGCGAGTCGTGCCACGGCCGCGGGGGGCCGCACCTCTCGCCCGACTTCATCCAAGAGGGCAACTTCGCGGCGCAATGTGGCACCTGCCACGACGCCAAACACTCCCTCGGGTTCGACTACGCGTCCTTCCGCCCCAAGATCTCCCACACGGGCAACGCCGACGTGCTCGGGCTCTCTCTCGATCAGAAGCTTTCGCGCATCGAGGCGCTCGGCGCGCCGCGCAAGGCGCTGATGCCCGGCAACGCCGCCTACGTCGGCTCGGACGCGTGCCAGTCGTGCCACCCCGCCGAGTTCGCGACCTGGGCGTCGGGCGGTCATGCGAAGGCCGGCGAAACCCTCACCGCCAAGGGCGAGGCGGGCAACGCCGACTGTCAGACGTGCCACACCACGGGCCACGGGCGGGACGGGGGTTTCCCGAAGGGCGCGGCCCTCGCCAGCCACGCGGACCTCGGTCGGGTGGGCTGCGAGTCGTGCCACGGCGCGGGCGCCGACCATGTGGCGCCCGACGCACCGAAGGTCGGCACCATCCTGTCACTCGGCGACAAGTGCGACTCCTGCGTGATCCTCCAGATCTGCGGCAGTTGCCACGACGACGCCAACGACCCGGGCTTCGAGTTCGAGGTGCTGGACAAGATCGAGAAGCAGCGCCACGGCACCATCGAGCCCGGCACGGGGCAGCCGAAGACCGAGGCGTCCCGCAACCCGGCCCATGCCCACGAGACGGCCCATGTGCATCGTCACGAGACGGCTCCGACCCTGCCCGACACGGCAATCCTAGGCGCGCTCGAGCGCGCCTTCGACTCCGCGCCGAGCCAGCGGGGCGCCGAGCCGGCCAGCTAGCCGTGGCCCCGCCCACAAACGAGACCCGCGACACCCTGGGGGCCGCGCGCGCGTTGGTCGCGGAATGGGCCGAGGAAGGGCTCGAGACGTGGGAGCGCGTCGCCTCGGAAGCCGCCGCCGCAGAGCCCAGCGCGCCCGCTTCCCCGGCCGAGCCGGAGCGAGCGGCAGCCTCCGAGCCCAGCTCCGCACCCGACCCGGCATCGAACGGAGACGGCACGAGCCTCGAAGAGGTGCGTGCCGTCCTCGGCGAGTGCACGCGGTGTCGGCTCCACGAGGGTCGCACCCAGATCGTCTTCGGCGACGGCGACCCCGATGCAGACCTGATGTTCGTGGGCGAAGGCCCCGGCGAGCAGGAGGACCTCCGCGGCATTCCCTTCTGCGGTCGCGCGGGGGACCTGCTGACCAGCATGATCGAGAAGGGCCTCGAGATCCCCCGCAGCTCGGTCTACATCTGCAACATCGTGAAGTGTCGGCCGCCCGGGAACCGCAACCCCACGCCCGACGAAGTCACGTCGTGCCGCGCCTTCCTCGACGGACAGATCGAGGCCGTGCGGCCGAAGGTGCTCGTGACGCTCGGCAAGCCGGCGGCGGGCACGCTGCTCGGCCGCGATGTCGCCATCACGCGCGAACGCGGCCAGTGGCAGGAGTATCGGGGCATCCCGCTCATGCCGACCCTGCACCCCGCGTTCCTGCTGCGTCAGTACACGCCGGAGAATCGTCGGAAGGTCTGGGAAGACCTGAAGAAGGCTCTCGAACGAAGCCTCGCGTAGCGGCGCGCGGGCTGGAGAGACGGGCGCTCGGCTAAAGCGACGGGCGCTCGGGCACCTTGGCCGACTGCGCCTCGCGGAACTCCACGAGCTTCTTCGCCAGGTCCGGATCGAAGCGGGCGATGAAGGCCACCACCAGGAGCGCGGCGTTCTTCGCGCCCCCCTTACCGATGGAGAGCGTCCCGACGGGGATGCCGCCGGGCATCTGGACCGTCGCCAGCAAGGCATCCATGCCGTTCAGGGGCGAGCTTTCGATCGGCACACCGAGCACCGGGATCGTGGTGTGGGCGGCGGTGACGCCGGCGAGGTGGGCGGCCCAGCCCGCGCCACAGATGATCGCGGCCACGCCGGCCTCCTCGGCCTCGGCAAGGAATCGGGTCAAGCGTTCGGGCGTGCGGTGGGCCGAGATCACGCGGACATCGGTCTCGATCTCGAACTGCTCGAGGGTGTCCTCGGCGGCCTTCATGATCGGGTAGTCGGAATCGCTCCCCATGAGGACGGCGACGCGGTGCTTGCGGACGGGCATGACTCTTCCTCCGTCGCCGCAGTGTAGAACCACCCGGTCGCTTCGGAAACGCGCGGATCCGATATCCTGCCCCACACCGCTGGAGGAGTGCCCATGCAGGCCGTCGTCTCGAAAGGCCCCAAGTCCCTCGCCCTCGAGGCCGTCCCGGACCCGACGCCGAAGCCCGGCGAGCTGGTGCTACGGGTCGACGGCTGCGGAATCTGCGGCTCGGACCTCCACCTCTACCAGTCGGGTCTGCTGCCGCCGGGCGCCATCATGGGCCACGAGTTCGCCGGCGAGCTCATGGAGTCGGCCGAGGGGTTCCAGGCGGGCGATCGGTTCTGCGCCATCCCCACACTTTCGTGCGGCACCTGCGCGCGCTGCCTGACCGGCCTCGCAGCCTTCTGCACCAACGGCAGCCGGGCCATCGGGCTCGGCCAGGCGCCCGGTGCGCTCGCGGAGTACGTCAGTGTCGCGCCGCACAACACCGTGAAGCTGCCCGCGGGCGTGGGCTCGGATTGGGGTGCCCTGGTGGAGCCGTTGGCTGTCGGGCTCCACGCGGTGAACGTGGCGCAGGTCCGGCCGAGCGACTCCGCACTGGTGATGGGCGCCGGGCCCGTGGGGCTCGCCATCACGTTGTGGCTGCGCCACCTGGGCGTGCGCACGATCGTCGTTTGCGAGAAGACCGAGGGCCGCCGGGCGGTGGCCGAACGGCTCGGTGCCACGGAGGTCGTCGAACCGGCCGGCCTGCTGCCGGCGACCCAACGCAACGCGCCCGATGGCATCGACGTGGTGTTCGAAGCCACCGGCGTGCCGGGCCTCATCGCCCAGAGCCTGAACTCCGTGACCTTCCGCGGCCGCGTCGTCGTGGTGGGCGTCTGCAATCACCCCGACACGATCTTCCCGCTGGCGGGCATCTTCAAGGAAGCCACGGTCCACTTCGTGCTCGCCTACGAGCTCGCCGACTTCCAGTACACCGTGGCGATGATGGAGCAGGGGCGGATCGATCCGGCGCCCATGGTGACCGACCGCATCAGCCTCGCCGAAGTGCCGGCCATGTTCGACACGCTCGCGGCGCCGACCACCCAGGCCAAGGTCCTGATCGATCTCGCGTCGGCGGAGAGCGCAGATTGACCCCCGAGTTGCCGACGGTGCCCGAGGGCGTCGAGCTTTGTGGGGTCGTGCTGCACCCAGCCGGCCACACACGCTCGCCCGCCATGCACCGCGCGGCGTTCGCGGCCTGTGGCGTCGCCGCACGTTACGAGGCCTTCGACGTCGAGCCGGACGACCTGGGCCCCTTCATGGCGCGCGTGCGCGAGGCGGGGGTGCGGCAGCTCGCCGTCTCGATCCCCCACAAGCAATCGATCCTCGAGTATGTCGACGAGGTGAGCGAGGAAGCCCGCGCGATCGGCGCCGTGAACACGGTGACGCGCCGGAGCGACCGGCTCGAAGCCACCAACACGGATTGGCTCGGGGCCATGCGTGCGCTCGAGGACGAGGGCAGCGCGAAGCTCTCCGAGGCGCGGGCGGTCGTGCTCGGGGCCGGCGGCACGGCGCGCGCGGTGGCCTTCGGCCTGGTCCGACGCGGCGCCCACGTGAGCGTCCTGAACCGGACCGTTCCGCGCGCAGAAGCCGTCGCCGCGGCGGTCGGCGCCGAGGGCGCGGGCGGGCTCGATGCCCTCGCATCGCTCGAGCCGGAGATCTTGGTGAACACCACGAGCGTCGGCCTGGGCAGCGACGTTTCCCCCATCCCTGCAGACGCCATCCCGCGCGGCGCGCTCGTCATGGACGCGGTCTACGAACCCGAACGAACCCGCCTGCTCCGCGATGCCGAAGCCCGCGGCGCTCGCCCGCTCGGCGGCAAGTGGATGTTGGTCTTCCAAGGAGCCGAACAGTTCCGCCTCTGGACCGACCGAGAAGCCCCCATCGACGTGATGGCCCGCGCCTTCGACCAAGCGGGGAGAAGCGCGGGTTGAACCTTGTCCACCGGCCCTGCCCCTTGATGGCCCGCGCCTTCGACGAACCGGGGAGGAGCGCGGGTGGACCCTTCGTCGGGTGGCCCTCGCGTTGTTCGTGGCGGGGGCTCTGGGCTGCCAGCCTGCCCCGACCGCAACGCACCGCGCTCGTCACGATCGATACGCTGCGGGCCGACCCCGTCGGAGCCCACGGCGCGAGCTTCGGTGCCACGCCGCTGCGGATGCATTGCTCGCTCTGAAGCGAGAGCTGGAAGGGAATCCCTGAGAGGGGGAACGGGCTAGCCCGTGAAGCCCCACTTCTCCTTGTTGGATTCGATCTGCTCGGGTGTCGGCCGCGGCTTGTCCTCTTTTTCGGGGACCTTCCGGTCGTCGGCCACGTCGACGATGCGCGCGTTCAGCGGGGTGTCGCTCTGGAAGACATCGGGGACCTGCTCGTCCTCGAAGATGGCCTCCCACGGGCACTCGGGCTCGCAGACGCCGCAGTTGATGCATTCTTCGGGATCGACGAAGAGCTGGTTCGGGAAGCTCGCCTTGTCGTCGCCAGTGTATTCATAGATGCAGTCGACGGGGCAGACTTCGACGCAACTCTGGTCCACGCAGTCGATGCAAAGCTTCGTGATCACCCAGGCCATGCGTTCATCTTCCTTCGGCGCGCGCTACTTGAGCTTGGTTTCTTTGTAGACGACGTGCTTCCGCACGACGGGATCGTACTTCTTCAACTCGACCTTGCCGGGCGTGTTCTGCTTGTTCTTCACGGTCGTGTAGAAGTGGCCGGTGCCGGCCGACGACTCGAGCTTGATCTTTTCGCGCTTGCCCTTCTTGGCCATGGGTCCCTCGCCTAGTTGCCGGAGTCGGGAACGGGCTCGCCGCTCTTGGTGAAGACACGGATCCGGCGACCATCGCGCTCTTCGATGCGGATGCGGCTCGGCTCCTTGGTCGAGGGGTCGACGGCCATCACGTTCGAGATGGAGATGAAGCCCTCCTGCTCGATGATGCCGCCGGTCTTGGCCGCGGCGCGGCCTGCCTTGAGGTGGCGCTTCTGCATGCGCACCGACTCCACGCGAACGCGCTGGGCGGCACCGTCCACACGGAGGACGCGGCCCTGCTTGCCCTTGTCGGCGCCGGTGATGACCTGAACCAGGTCGCCCTTGCGAATTTGAAATGCCATGAGATCCACCCGTCGGGAAGGGCCGATAGGTGTGCGCCAGACGAGCGTTTTCGTCAACCCCTTCCCCCGGGGGAACACCTCTTTTCCCGGCCCGGTCGGATACCATGCCGCGGTTTTCGGGGGGAGGTCGGCCCGTGAAGCGTTGGGGTGTGATTCTGACAGCGGTCGTGGTGGCGGGCTTCGGCACGTGCCAGGCCCGGCCCGAACGCTACGCCGTGAATGCGCCGCTTCGCCAGCTCTTGCTCGGTCGCGGCGCCGACACGCCCGACGAGGCGACGGTGGAGAGGCGAATGCGCGTGCCCGACGGGTTCTCCCTCTCCGTCTGGGCCGAGGGCCTTCCCGGCGCCCGCTTCCTCCGCTTTACCGAGGCCGGTGACCTCCTGGTGAGCGTCCCGCGTGCCGGGCGGATCACACTCCTCGAGCGCGACGGCGACGGGGACGGCCGCAGCGACGGCCGCCGGCCCCTGCTCGAAGGCCTCGATCGGCCGCATGGGCTCGACCTCCATGGGGGCTGGCTCTATGTGGGCGAAACCGGTGCCGTGGTGCGGGCTCGCTTCGACCCAGCCGCCCGGACCGCGGGCCCGGTGGAGACCGTGGTGCCCGACCTGCCCTCGGGCGGGGCGCACTGGACGCGGAACGTACGGTTCGGGCCCGACGGGCTCCTCTACGTGTCGATCGGATCGGATTGCAACGCCTGCATCGAAGACGATCCGCGCCG
>JAFDDA010000089.1 GCA_019311105.1 Deltaproteobacteria bacterium | reverse complement strand
CGCTCGAACTCCGACTCGGAGACGATGGTTGGACCGTTCCTGTCTATCATGAGCACGGGCCGCTACGGCCGCTTCCGAGTCGACGGGCAGATCACCCAGGCCGTGGTGTTCGGCGAGCTGGACCAGGACGTGACTTCCAACCAGTACGAGTGCTGCGGGGACTCCCTCGGCTCGCTGACGTTCGAAGAGTCGGCGCGACTCAGCCGCAGCCAGGATGCGACGATTCCGATCACCGACATCCGCATCAAGCTCGGCTACGACATCCTCGACAACCTGACGGCGGGCTTCGGTGCCTACGTGACCACCTGGTTCAACGTGCCGACGCCGCCCAACACGACGGCGGACGCTCGCGGCCTAGGCGTGTCTTCGCTCCAGACCGACGAGGAGAACCTCACCTTCCTGGGGGCGTCCTTCTCCCTCGAGTACCGGTTCGGGGGCGGAAGCCTCGGGTCCTTCCTGCCCTGATCCTCTCGTCAGGACCGTTCGAACCAGCGGCGGCTTCGCATCAGCGAAGCCGCCGCTTCTCGTTCGAGCCTCCGACGCGAGACCTAGGAGCCGTCGGAGACGACGACGTAGGAAAGAGTCTGGTTGGTGACTCCGAGCACCTTGACCACGAGGTCGCGGTAGCGGATGACCTCGGAGCCTGCCTCGTAGGACAGGTTCTGGAAGAACGACGGCCGTGACCGGTCATCGGGTGCGAACTCGCGGTAGGTCACCTGGATCGCCCCTCCGGCGCTGCCGCCGTAGATCAGCTCGTAGTTGGCGTAGACACCCTCGGTGGTGACCTTTTCGCTGCTCTGGGGCACGAGGCGCGCTTCTGCGGGCTCGACCCTCGCCTTCGAGGAGATGTTCCAGCGGTAGCTCGCAGTCTTGACGTCGGGGTTGACCTGGCCGTCCTCGGAGACGAAGAACTCGTAGCCCAGGAGGGGCACCACGTGGTGAAGGCGGCCGTCGATCTGGGCGGTGCCGGTCACCTCGAACTCCTCGTCCTTGCGCCCTGCGATCCGAAACTCACCGCCCTTGATGACGAAGTCCGAGCTCGCCCGGACGCGGGCCGCGGAACGTCGGGACACCTGGTAGGTCTTGACGCTGATGATCGGTTGTCCGACGACGGCCTCCATCGGCTCGCCGAGTGTGTAGTTCCGGTCGCGAACCTCTTCCCGTTGGGGCACTTGGTTGTCGAGGGGCGTGACCTCCACCGAGGCACACCCGAGGGCGCCCACGAGGAGCGGTACGGCGATGCAGCGAGTCAGATGCGAGCGAGTCATTGGGAACTCCTTGATCGAGGGGAGCCGAGACTACTTCGGTGGTCCAGGCAGGGTCAAACACCATATGGGCGAACGCCGTTTGGGGACGCGCCATTCCGAAGCAAGCGACCGGGCCTGCGAATTCCTATTGAAACCAAGTGCCCCGGGGGCGACACTGCGCGTCCGCGTCGAAGTCGACCCTGCAGACCGCATAGAAACGCGATCGCTCCCGAGGTGAGATCATGACCGCTAGTTCCGTGACGGCTCGAACGGGGGGAACCGGCACCGGAAACCTCTTCGCTGCCGTCGTGCTCTCCTGTCTGTTGGCCGTCCTCTTCCTGACCGCGCTCGTCTACCGGGCCGGCGCCTGGGACATCGTGGCCATGACCCGGCTCCTCGACCCGCTGATCGCCGGCGGGATCGTGCAGTACCACGATCAGGACCCGGGCTTCATCCACGGCATCCCGGACCTCTACCTCTATCAGTACGCCAAGGATCCGATCGACTGGCGCCTCGTGTTCTTCTCCGCCCTCGTGTTCATGGGCTACGCGGGCCTGAAGGCGGTCCAGTTCGCTCGGATCGCGCGGGCCTACAACGTCGGTGGCCCCGAGGGCTCGCACGCGCGCTCGTTCTTGTACGGCTTCGGCCTCGACCAGGTGCTGCCTTTCAAGCTCGGTGCCGTGGCGACGGCCACGTCATTGGCACGCCAGGGGGCCTCGGCAGAACGCGCCGCATCGGCCGTGTTCGTGAGCGATGCCTTCACGGTCTTCGAGATCATCGTGTTCGGTGCCGTAGGTCTGTTCCTGCTCGGTTGGAGCACATGGCTCGGACAGATCGTATGGGCGTTCCTGATCTTCGGCATGCTCTACGCATTGGTGCGTGGCTCCGGGACCCAGACCGCACTCACCCTCGGCCAGAGGCCTCTTCGTACGGGCTTTACGGCGATCCGCGCATTGGCCAACGAGCGGCCTGGTGAGCTTCTCACCCTGTGCGTGCTCTCGATCCTCGCCTTCCTCGTCCTCGACGTCGGCGTCTACACCCTGATGACCGCCTTCGACTCGGTCACCGTCCTGATCAAGGTCGACTCGTCGGTCCTGTTGATGGCGCTGGTGAGCGGCTACGTTGCCCGCCTGATCCCGATGACCCCGGGCGGCATCGGCCAGTTCGAGATGGGCTTTGCCACGGCATTGTTCGTCGGAGCCCAGGACGTTTCCGTCTCGCTCACGGTGATCGCGATCCTCGTGAGCGCCCTGCGGGTCGCGACGGGCCTCATCCTGACCATGGTGACCGGAGCCCTCGGTGTGCACACCAACGTGCGCGAAGTCGTATCGGTCTTCAGCGAGGCCCAGCAGGCCGAGCGCGCCTGAGAGTCGCAGCAGCACGAACGAGTCTCGCACCTCCCCCACCGGGCGTGCGCAAGGAGTGAAGATGTCCGAAGCGGATGAAGGACGAAACCTCGCGAAGGCGCTCCCCGTAGTCCAGATCCCGATGGTTCCCGATGCGATGACGCTCTGGACGCGAGTGCTCGCGGCGGCGCTCGTTCTCATGAGCTTCTTCCTGCTCGACGCCCTGACGGCGATCCTGATGGACAAGTGGCTGCTCGAATCCTTGGGCCACGCCGACATCTTCTGGACGAACTTCAAGATGGGCGCGACGCTCTTCGTCGTCGGGTTCCTCGGAATCTCCATCGGCATCGCGCGACCGACCTTCTCGGCCCGACTCGCGCCCGAGTGGGCTCGCCTGCTGCGTCGGTTCGCCGTGCTCGCCGGCCTCGGCGGCGCCTACCTGATGGCGGGCGAGTACCTCGACTTCTTGATGCTCCAGAACGGGCAGCCCTTCGGAAAGACCGATCTCGTCTTTGGAAGGGACATCGGCTTCTACGTGTTCTCCCTCCCCGCCCTCTGGACGATCTGGACGGCCATCGCCCTGCCCTTCTCCCTGGGCCTGATCTCATCGGCCCTCTGCGAAGGCCTCTCGACGTCCGACGAAGGCGGTTCCGCCGGAGTCGGCCGGCTGAGCCTCGCCGTCGGTCGGATGTCTTCGACCGGGGTCCTCCTGAGCGTGGGAATCCTGGGCGCGGTCCTCGCCGCGGGCGTCTGGCTCTCGCGCTTCGACCTGCTCTGGAAGGACAACCTCTCCTCGGCGATCTTCACCGGCGCCGAGTACGTGGACGTGGTCGGGCTGTTCTCGACGCTCAACTACTACTACGTCACGACGCTCGTGACTCTCGGCCTGACCGGGGTTGCCATCTGGACGCTCACGCATCTGCGAGCGGCGGCCTCGGGCTCGAGCTCCAGTGAAGCGACGTCTCGTTCCATCGGCTTGGCCGGCCGCGTGGCCCTCGCTCTCGTAGCCGTCGATTTCGGCTTCGCCAGCCTCGTCAGCCTGCGCGAGGTCGTCTCGGTGGTCCCCAACGAGCCCGTCGTCCAGCTCCCCTACATCGAACGCCACATCCAGGCGACCTTGGAAGGCTACGACCTCGAGAACGTCCAGGTCTCGACCCTGGTGCCCAACCGCGACGCCGACCCGATTCCCACGGCGGCCGAGCTGCTCGCCAGCCCGACGCTCCGGAACGTGCCGCTCTGGCCGGGCTGGGCCCAGTACCTCGAGCGTGTGATCGACCCCCAGCATGCTGACCGGGTCTTCCTGACGGATGGCGATTCGATGATCTACGGGCCGGCCCTCGACATCCTTCGCCAGCAGCAGAAGCTGCGGACCTACTACGACTTCCTCGACGTCGATACCGTTCGCTACGAAATCGATGGCGAGACGCGCATCTTCCTGAGCGCCGCTCGCGAGCTGCCCCTCGGCTCTCCGATGCAGTGGCTTCAGTGGTGGGGCCAGCGCTTCCTGCTCTTCACCCACGGCTATGGCCTCGTCATGGCGCCCGTCTCCGAGATCGATGGCGAGGGCTCACCGGTCTACGCCTCCTACGGGATCCCGGCGAAGACGACCTACCCCATCCTCAAGCCAGGCAACGAGGCACTCTACTACGGCGAAGGCGCCACCAACGTCGCGTTCAGCAACGCCGAAGGCATCCGGGAGTTCGACCACCCGGAGGACGAGGGGCGCGCCGAGGTGACCGTGCCGCCGGCGGACGCGGGCATCCCGATCGACTCCGCCCTCAAGCGCTTCGTGATCGGCTGGCAGAGCGGCAAGCTGCTGGACATCTGGTTCAGCGACATGATCACCTCGTCGACGCGCGCTCACTACACGCGGACTCCCGTCTCCCGAGCCGAGGCCGTGGCGCCCTTCCTCTACTACGAGGACAACGCTTATGCGATCGCCTCGGACCAGAGCATCTTCTGGCTGCTGAACGCCCTCACTACCACCGACCGCTACCCCTACAGCGCCTTCCGCGACCTCGGCGACAAGGCCGACGAGCGGGGAGGCGTGGAGAACCGGCCGGAGCCGATTCGCAACTGGATCCGCGATGCGGTCAAGGTCGCGATCGACGCCCACTCGGGCGAGATCGACTTCTATCGGATCTCTGACGATCCGGTGAGCGAGACCTGGGCGGTGACCTACCCGGGCCTCTTCCGCTCGAGGGACGAAATGCCCGCGATCGTGCGGGACCACCTCCAGTACCCGTCACAGATGCTCCACACCCAGTTCGACGACGTCTACAAGCGCTACCACATGACCGAGCCCATCGAGTTCTTCAACATGGAGGATCTGTGGGACGACGGCGACGAGGTGCTCGGCCCGATCCTCGCGGAGGGCAAGTCGATCACGTTCTCGAACGAGCCCCACGACTGGATCGCCGAGACGCGGGGACCACTGCCGGCCTCTGAGACGGGCACCCAGTTCGTCCGATCCATGTACTTCACGAACGAGAAGGCGCACAACCTGCGCTCGATGATCGTGGCCTACCAGGACGGAGAAGACTATGGCCGCCTGGTGGACCTTCGCGTTCCCAAGGGCCTGTACTATCCGAGCCCCGAGCAGGCGGACGCAGCGATCGACCAGGACCCGGACATCTCCGAGCAGATCAGCTGGTGGAATCGTATCGGCGCCCAGGTGATCCATGGTCACACCAACGCCCTCGTGATCGGTAACGAGGTCGTCTACGTGGCGCCTCTGTTCATCCGCTCGAAGCAGAGCACATTGACCCAGCTCAAGCGAGTGATCGTCGTGTTCCGCGGGCACGCCGCGGACGGGGTCACGCTCGAGGCAGCCGTCTCGGCGGCGATCGAGGAGGCTCGCCAGGCGCAGGCGGAGCGCGGGGGTTCGGACCGAACCGCGCATACCCCCTGAAGGAGGCTGTCGGATGGCGGTGTTCTCGACGGCAGCGCGGGTGGTGGCTCCTGGCCTGCTGCCCCAGCTAGCCGTCTACGCCGCCTTCGCGACGACCATCGCCATCGCGCTAGGCGGACCGAAGGTCGGGCGTTTCCGGTTGCCCGGGCCGGGCGTAGCCGCCGCGTCGGCAGTGACGGCGCTGGTGCTCCTGGGCGTCCTGGACGCCAACGACCTGCTGAGCGCCGGCTCGATCCTGTGGCGTGCCATCGTCACGATCGCCTCCATCATGATCCTGAGCTCCGCCGCCCAACGGCTCGGCGTGCTCGACTGGCTCGCCAGCCTGATGGAGCGCGGGGTCGGCAGCTCGGCGATCTCCCTCTATGCGCGTGTCTATCTGCTCTCCATGACCAGCGCCGCCGTGCTGAACAACGACACCACGATATTGCTCATGACACCCCTGGTGATCGGCATGATCCGCCGGCGCTACCCACGGCGACCAGACCTGATCCTGCCCTTCGTTTTCGCCGTCTTCATGGCAGCGGGCGTGGCTCCCTTCATGGTCTCGAATCCGATGAACATGGTCGTGGCCACCGCTGCTGGCATCGGCTTCAACGAGTATGCAGCCGTCATGATCCCGGTGGCCGTCGCCTCGTGGCTCGTCTCCTTCCTGATGCTGTGCATCCTCTTTGCAGGGCGGCTCGCCGAGGCCCCGGAGCCGGAGACGCCTTCTGGGCGGCCAGAACGACCGACGGGTGCGCAGCTCCAGATCCTCGCACTTCTGCTCCTCGTCCTGAGCGCCTATCCGCTCGTCGCATCGGTCGATGGGCCGGTGTGGATCGTCGCCCTGCTGGGCGCGTCGGGCGCTGCATTCCTGCTCCACAATCGCGAGGGATCTTCACCGATCGGGCTCCTGGGCGAAGGGGTCGCGTGGGAGACCCTGGTGTTCCTGGTGGGCGTCTTCCTGCTCGGGATGGCCATGCAGAACGTCGGGGTAGTAGCGCGGCTCGCCCGACTCTACGAAGGCGCGGGCGTCTTCACGATCGGTAGCGTGGCCGCCGTCGCGTCGGCCTTCATGAACAACCATCCCACCGCGATCTTGAACGCTCTCGCCCTCGGCGGAGAACAGGCCGACAAGATGAGCATCCTGGCGGCCCTGGTCGGAGGCGACCTGGGCCCGCGACTCCTCCCCACCGGCTCCCTGGCTGGCCTGATGTGGCTTGCCCTGCTTCGGGTGCACGGCGTGCCGATGACCATCGGCCAGTTCGCACGCGTGGGCATCTTCGTCCTGGTCCCGTCGCTGCTCGCCACTCTCGCCGTCCTGCGAGCATTCTGAGCGGGCCCATGCCCGTCAGTCCGAGGGCGACTCCGCAGAGCCCGACGAAGCATCGACCGCGGCCTCTTCCTCGTCGTCGGGGACGCAGTCACGCTGGGACACCTGCCCATCGGGCAGGGTCGTCTCGCACAAGACCACGCTGTCGGGGAGAGGCTCGTCGAGCCGGGCGCCCGTCAGATCCGATTTCCCGAAGTCGGCCCCCAACAGGACGGCCCCGCGGAGATCCGCGCCCGTGAGGTTCGCCCGGCTGACGTCGGCGCCGATCAGGAGCGCCCCCCGCAGCTTCGCGCCGCTCAGGATGGCCCGGCTGAGGTCCGCGCCGATCAGCTTCGAGCCGACGAGGTCGGCGCTGGTTAGATTGCTGCGCGTCAGGTCGGCCCCCAACATCTTGGCACCGCCGAAGGAGGCTTCCCGGAGGTCGGCCCGACTCAGGTCCGTGCCGAGGAGACGCGCCCCCCTCAGATTGACGCCGCGGAAGGAAGCCCTGGAGAGATCCTCTCCGCTCAGATGGGCGCCGGACAGGTCGCAGCCGGGGCACTCGGGAGGCGGAGCAGCCTCCTCGGTCTTCGCCTTCGGCGCCTCCAGGCGCAGGCGATCGAGGTCGGCCCGCTGCCAGGCCGAAGCGGGTGCCGCAGCCCCGAGGAAAGCTACGAAGATCAGACCCGTGCTACGCATCGCACCTCCCAAGGCGATCATGGAGTAGGTCTGGACATTCCTAGCACGATGACGCGCGCAGGGAGACGGAATCGGCAGATAGCCCCTGACCCTGTCTCGACCCAATCGCGTCCTCGCGGCAGCGAGGCTCTTTTCGAAAAACGCTAGAAGCGGGTGCGCGTGCTGCCGGCGTAGAGGCCGCAAAGGCCAAGGCCCATCATCAGCAGGACCGAGGGCTCGGGGACGCTGTTGAGGCGGTAGGCCGTGACGTCACCGAAGCCCCGCTGGTCGCCGGGATCGTTCCCGGGTTGGAGCTGCAGCGTGTTGAACAGACCCATGTTGAGCATGTTGTTCGTATTGGCGGGCGTGAATTGCCAGACGCCCCAGTTGGGGCCGGCCTTCACGGCGATGAGATCCACGACCTCGACCCCGGCGTAGCTCCATTCACCGCCCGCGGGCTCATCGTCCTCGTTGAGGATGAAGTTGAAGTAGGTGAGGCCATCGACGGTCGTCCCGGAGACGGGGTCGGCGTCACCGGGAGGCTCGATCCGGGCCAACATCGTTACGTCGAGACCGAAGTCCGCCAGGATCGCGGCCACGCTGTCGTTGTCGCCGGTCCCGGGGCCGAGAAAGTCGCCGAGGATGAGGTCAGCGTGGGCGGCCGAAGCAAAGCAGAACGTAGCCGCGAGAGCGAGTGCGGTAGCCGAACGGAACCCAGTCATGGAGCCTCCTTTTCAGGAGGGTGCGGACGGCGCCCCCCTCCCTGGACAGTGTGTGGTTTCCCACGATGGGTTGTGGCAACTAATTGCTCGAGAAGCGCGCGTTTTTCGCGTGTCCGTCGAAGGCGGAGCGCGGCGCCCCGGAGGGGCCGTCGTCGGCCTGGGCTCGGATCGAACCGGCCGACGGGTGCCCCCGGGGCATGGGAGCCCCGGGGGCGCTCGACGATCTAGTCGAAGCGGCTCCAGGCGCGCTCCGGATCGAGGATCGGCCCGTAGTTGGACTCCCCGCCGGAGGGGCACGTCACGATCTCGTAGATCCCTACGGCCAAGCGCTTCCCGACGCGGAAGAAGCCCTTGATCGTGCCGACGACCAGGCCCTGGACCGGGTTGGTCGCGGTGGACTCCTCTTTGACCGTGCCCAGCAGCTCGAGGGGAGCCGTGACCACGTCGATGACGCCTCTCTTGAACTTGTCTTCGGGCGTCTGAGCCGCGGCCGGCGTCGCCCCGAATGCCACCCCTAGCAGCGCCACCACGGCCACCACGGAAAGAACCTTGAATCCACGCATCGATACCCCCATTGGGCGAGCCGGTCTGCTCCGGCTGCCGCGCGGAAAAATAACGACTTTCCGGCGGGATTACAGGGGGTTGAGGCTCGGAGGCTCCCTTCGGAGCGGTGGGTTTCGGCCCCAATCCTAGGCGACCGAGAAGAGCCGGCCGCCTTCCTTCCGGAGCGAACAGCCCTTCAACCGACCGTCGAGAGCGAGCAGCTCCTTTCCCGTGGAGAACTCTCCCAGGAGTGCGTCGATCGCCTGACGCCCTCTCTCGGTGGATCTGCAGGCTCTCAGCGCCTCGGCGACCCGCTGAAGCATCCAGATCTGATAGGGAACTGACCCGCCCCCCGGTTTAGTCCGCGTCCTATGTTAGACCCGCCGTGGCTGCGGACTGGAGTCCGGCAGGTGCTGGCCAAGCTCGGGATCGACCACCGCCCTCGCAAGGGAGGTCACGGCCGCCAGGCGCTGGACATCTTGCCGTGGGCGCACACCGTCTTCGGCAACCTCAAGACCTGGCTGCGTGGCACTTTCCACGGCGTCAGCCCGAAGCACCTACAGCGCTACCTCGACGAGTTCAGCTACCGCTTCGACCGCCGCTGGCGCGAGGGCGAGCTGTTCGGCTTCGTCCTATGCCGCGTCGCCCAGGGCCAGCCGCTTCCCTACCGGCAGTTCGTGGCGGATCGAACGGCATAGGCAGAGAACGCCCTATCTGCTGTCCAGGAGCGTCACGTCACCACACCTCCGATTCGATGTCATGCGCGGCGACCGTCCGCCCGCCGCGATCCACTGACGAGAGGTAGACATGCTAGCTCGATCCAACGGCTGTTTCCTCGACCGCAGCGTCAGCGCGTGCGCGGATCGGGGAACCACCGACACACATAGCGGTGTGCCCGAACGCCTCGCGAACCGGGCGGGACGGAGGACTGCGCGTCACACGCCGAGGACCGCGCTACGCCAGCGGGTCGGCGTGATCTCTCGTGTTAGTCGGAACCAGGCCGCGCGATCGCCCGATCGACGGACGTCAGTTTCGCAGACCGCCGCTCGCCACAACGATCTCGCCCGTGATGAAGTCCGATTCGGGCAGGCAGAAGAGAAAGACCGCGCCCGCGGCGTCTGCCGGGGTACCGATTCGGCCCAGAGGGGTCTGGTTCTTCATGATCTCGACCGCCGCAGCAGGGATGCCCACACGGTGCTTCTGGCCCTTCACCTCGATCGCGGGGATCTCGCCCTCGAAGGCCTGGGTGAGGCGGGTCTCGATGAAACCGAACGCAACGCAGTTGACGGTCACGTTGTAGCGCCCCCAGTCCTTCGCCAGCGATCGGGTCATGCCGAAGAGCGCCGACTTGGCTGCGGAGTAGCTGAACTGCGTGTCGGCGCCGAAGAGCCCCGAAATGGACGAGACATTGACCACCTTTCGGGTCGCATCGGTCCTGCCGGCCTTGTCCTGCTCGCGGAAGTGACGCCCAGCAGCCCGCAGCAGCCGAAAGGGAGCCGTCGCGTGCACGTCCATCATCGCGTACCACTGCTCGTCGGTGTGGTTGACGATGCGGGAGTTCCAGATATAGCCCGCGTTGTTCACGACGATGTCCAGGTCACCGAAGTGGGACACACACGCCTCGACCGCCCGGTCGCCGAAGTCCTCCCCGGTGATGTCCCCGGGGAATCCGGTGCAGCTTCCGCCCGCCTGGGCGACCTCGGCTTCGAGCCCTTCCAGCCCTTCCGCATCCAGGTCGTTCGCGAACACGTTGGCGCCTTCGGCAGCCAGTTTGAGTGCCAGGGCCCGACCGACACCCTGGGCGGTCCCGGTGACGAGCGCAGTCTTTCCCGACAGCCTTCCAGCGCTCATCGCGCCCTCCCCTTCCACACCAGAGGCCTCGATGCTGGCGTTTCCCGCTTTCTGGATGTCCGAACCCTGGGCACAATAGACCGGAACCGGGTGCGAGCCTAACGGCGACGCAAGGAGGGGAACTCCCATGATCACCGCCATGCCGCGAATCGCGATCGCCACCCGGGATTTCTCCACCTGTGTCGCGACCTTCAGGGACCGGCTCGGGATGCCCGTCATCGATCTGTCGGAAGAGACCGTCGGCAGCCTGGGAGCGAAGCTCGCGATCTGCGTTCCTGAGGGCGGGAGCAACATCGAACTCATGTCTCCCGCGACCCCCGACGCACCGCTCAGCCAGAGCCTCCAGCGATTCCTCGATCGTCGTGGCGAGGGGCTCTTCGCGCTCATGCTGGAAGCGCCCGATCCGGATGCCGAAGCCGAACTCCTCGCGAGCCGTGGGCTCGACGTGTTGCCGTTGATGCCCGGCGCGGGAGGTCGCGACGTTCACCCCCACTCCACCCATGGTGTCCTCATCCGCGTGTACCCCGTGGATTCGCTCCAGGGACTCGCGCCAGGATCGGCGGAGGTTCCGAGTTCGTCGGGCCTCTCGGGGATTGCGCGGGCCATGGTCGTGGTTCGCGACCTCGAGCTCGCGACCACCGTGTATGGAAGTCGGTTCGGCCTGGAGGTCGCCGAGCCCCAGGTCGATGCCAAGCGGGGCATACGATCAGCCATCTGCACGCCACCGTCTGGCGGCGTGATCGAGCTGATCTCCGTGGTGGACCGAAACCACCCCTTTGCGGCACCCGTGGCAGGATTCCTGGAGGACGGGCGGGAAGGCTTGTACGCCCTCGTGCTGCAGTCGCCCGACCTGGCCGACACTGCGAGCAAGCTGGCCGCACGCAAGCTCGAGGTGACCCACCCACCCGGCGCAGCGGATGTCCTGGAGATCGATCGCGGGGCCACGTTCGGAGCACGCATCTGGATCGAGCCCACCTGAGGGGCTGGCCCAGCCGCGAAGAGGATGGGCCGCCCGCAGCGCTCACGCTGGTGCTTCGCCCGGCAGATTTGTCGCTCGCTTGTCGCTCGCCCGAAAACGGCGAGAAAAAGTCGAGCGACAACGAAGACTTGTGGCGGGGCGGACGGGACTCGAACCCGCAACTTCTGGCGTGACAGGCCAGTGCTCTAACCAATTGAACTACCGCCCCGGAGCGGAGGTTTGTAGCCCACGGCCCTGCGGCTGGCTAGCCGAGAAGCGGCTCTAACTGGGCGAATTGGCTCGACGGGCCGAGAATCGCAGTGAGCACGAAGACAATCCCGAAGAGCTGCACCACGAGAGCCTCCTTGAGCCGGGGGCCTGCCAACAGTCCAGGGAGTATAACCCGCGCCGGGTGGAACCTCGGGTCGGGGATCAGTCGATCTCTTCGACCGAGACGCCCAGCTGCTTCCCGAGCGATTTGATGCCGCCCGAGTAGATGCCGTTCACGATCCCCGCCGGGCCGGCTTCGTCGTCGCCCTTGGGCGTGAAGCGGCCGCGCCAATCGATGGTGCAGGCGCCCTCGCCCGCGGCTTCGATCTTCACCGTCGAGAGATAGTCGGTGAAGGGCAGCGGGCTCTCGCCGATGATCGCGTAGGAGTAGGTCAGGCCGGCCTCGTCGTGCGCTTCGAGGCGCTCCTGGATCGAGAGCCCGCCGGCCATGCCGAGGGTGCGCACCGCGCCGACGCCCTCGCCTTCCACGGTGCAGGTCTCGATCATCGGGCTCGAGTCGGCGACGCCGCCGAAGTTCGAGAGCAACTCCCAGCACTGCTGTGCCGGCGCGGCCACCTTTCGTCGAACGATCACTTCCGCCATGTCTTAACTCCCGGCCTGGGCAGCGGCCTGCATCTGGATGGCTTGCATCTGCATCATCAGCGCCATGTCGCCGGCCACCTGGATGCGGCCGGCCATGAACGCTTGCATCGGGTCGAGCGTGCCGGCCGCCATGGCGTCGGCATCCTCGGCGGTGATGCTCACCGTCGTAGTCGGGTCGTCGGGGATCGCGCCGGGCCCGAGCTTGAAGGCCACGCTCCAATCGCCGCCTTCGCCGCCGGCCACGACCATCTTGATGACGCCGTCGAGGGCGCGCATCTGTTCGAGAGCGGCCGGGCTCGGCGCGGCGCCGCCCATCCCGCCGCCGGCACCCGCGGCCTGGGCCGCGCCGGGCTTGAAGAGCGCCACCGCACCCTGGCCGAAGGCGCCACCGCGGCCCTCCCAGAGCGCGCCGCGCCAGTCGATTACGGTCTGCACCACGGTGAAGGCCGTATCGTCGCGCGACTCGGCGCTGACGACGAGGTCGCCCTGGTTCATGTGGAAGACCCACTCGCCGCCGTCGCTGCCTTCGAGCTTCACGCCGAGCTTCACATCGACGCCGTCACTGCCGGGCGGGAGTTCGGCGTCGCCAAAGGCGCCGGGAAGCCAGCCCTCCATGAACTCCTTCGGTGAAATGGGGGATTCGGGGAACTCGGCCATGGGGTCTCCTCGCTGCCAGTCGTGCCAGTCGGGCGCGCGAGCAGTCTACCCGAACGGCTTCGGAAAACAGACCCGTCTGGTTACCGGCCCCCGCCGGTGGCGAGGGCCCGCCCCGGCTCAGGGCCGCGCGAGGCGCACGCCGAGGGTTTGGTGGCCGAGCCGCACGTCGACCCCTCGGTGCTCCGCTGCGAGCCGACGCAGCCGGGCGAGGCTCGCGGCGCTTGCCGGCTGATCGGCCGAGAAGCTCCCCGGTTCGACGCCGTTCTCCCAGCCCCAGGCCGTGTGGGAGGCGTCGCCCACCATCAAGACCGGGCCCTCGGGCGTGCGGGCGAGGAACGCGGTGCTTCCGGGCGTGTGGCCGGGCACGTGGATCGCCCACAAGGACCCGTCCCCGAAGACGTCGAGCACGGCCTCGAAGGCGCCGTCCTTTTCGGGCACGAAGCCCCACTCTCGCAGCGGGCCCTTGCCGGCCGCCGCGCGGCTCAGGTTCGGCCCGACGACTAGGTTCTCGACCGAGCGGAGCGCCGTCTCACCCGGGCCGAGATAGACCGGCACGTCGGCAGGCACGTCGGCCAGGCCGGAGACGTGATCGAGGTGCAGGTGCGTCAGGAACACGCCCGACAGCGGCTGTGACTGACGAGAGAGCCAGGTCGCGGTGTCGATGTGGACCTTCATGGCCTCGACCTTCATGAAGCGCGCGACGATGCCGCGGATCGCGGCGTCTTCGTCCGGCCGGGTGAGCGCACGTTCCACGCCGGTGTCCACCATGTAGAGGCCGTGCTCGGGGTGACGGAGCGCGTGGAAGTAGACCTGGATCGGCTCGACCCCGTCCTCCAACCCGGCGGTCTGGGCCTTCGGGTGGTCGAGGTTGAGGAGGCCCGAGAGCGCGACCTCCCAATCCGCACCCGCCACGGTCTCGACCTGGATCGGGCCGGGCTCGTCGATGACGGCGAGCAGCTCGGCGCTGGGCCGCGGGGTGCCGAGGTCGGCGGGCTCCACGGGGTGGTTCGTGGCGCGGCAGCCGGCGGCGCCGAGGGCCAGGGCGCAGGCGAGGGCGGTCACGGTGTGCGAGATCGGGGATCGGGTTCGCATTGAGTTCTCCTTGGGCCCGAGAATCGCCCTACCTTTCTTGGATGACAATTGGCAAAATCCTGATGTGATCATCCAAATATGGATATCAAGATGAACCTCTCCTGGGAGGACGTACGGGTCTTCCTGGCCATCGCCGAGGCGGGGAGCCTCAGCGGCGCGGCTCGCCAGCTGGGGCTCGGCCAGCCCACCGTCAGCCGCCGCCTGGCCCAGCTCGAAGACGACCTGGGGCTGCCCCTCTTCCGCCGGAGCGTCGAGGGCGCGTCGCTCACCGCCGCAGGCGAGCGTTGGGTCGAGCCGGCCCGGCGAATGGCGGAATGGGCGGCTGAGGTGGAGCGGGTGGCCGAGGGCGAAGACGTCGGGCCGCGCGGCGTGGTGCGCGTGACGGCGCCGCCCGGCCTGGCCTTCCACTTCATGGCGCCCTTCGCGGCCTCCCTGCGCGAGACGCTTCCGGACATCGACCTCCAGGTGATCTCGCAGATCCGCTACGTCGACCTCGCGCGCCGGGAGGCCGACCTCGCGCTACGCATCGAGCCCACCGGCCCGCGCGACCTCGAAACCCTGGTGAGCCTCGAACTCGAGAACGTCGCCTGCGCCGCGCCGGAGTACGCAGCGAAGCTGGCACCCGGGTATGGCGTGGCGGACGTGGACTGGATCGGTTGGGCCCCGCCCTTCGACCACCTCCCGCCGAACCCACAACTCGCCGCCCTGGTGCCCGGCTTTCGACCCGCCTTTGCGTCGGACGATTTCCTGGTGCAGTGGCGCGCCGCCGAAGCCGGGCTCGGCGCCATGATGCTGAACCCCATGCCGCACCGGCTCGCGCCGCCGCGCACGCTGGTGCCGCTCGAACTCGATTTCGGGTTGCACGCGCGCTCGCGGCTTCACCTGGTGGCGGCGCGCAGCGCGCTACGCGTGCCGCGCGTCGAAGCCGTGGCGTCGCGGCTGGTCGAAGAACTGGAGGCGACGGGGCTGGGTCAGCGGTAGCAGCCGGGCGGGATGCCCTGCCGGCGCATGCGATCCTCGAAATCTTCCAGGGCCTGCTCGGCCTGCTCGAGGCTGATCTGGTAGCGGTCGCTGCGGTTCGCCGCGTACATGCGGTCTTTCGTCCGAACCAACCGGCTCCCGAGGTCGTCTTGGAGCTCGACCTTCTTCTCCCAGCGTTCGATGTTGCGCGCCAGGCCCTGGGCCTTCTTCTTGTGCGCCGAAGAGCAGTGGGTGTCCGCCGACGCGGGCGGCGAACGCCGGTAGTTCCGCCGCGGCCTCAGTGCGCGCTTCACCTTCGCCGAGTCGGGCGTATCCATCGTGTTCACCTTGCTCGGCCCGGGGTTCACCCGTGCTTTCTCGAGCACCATCTTCCGCTCGGCCTCCGCGCGATGCTTCGGCGGCACACTGTGGAT
>JAFDDA010000180.1 GCA_019311105.1 Deltaproteobacteria bacterium | reverse complement strand
TGCGCTCGGCATGCTCGAGAAAGCCGAGGGCACCGAAGCGATGCTCCTCGAACCCAAGGGCATCCGTGCGACACCGGGCTTCGTCGCGGCGGTCGACTTCGTGGTCGGCGAGGGTGCACGCAACGTGACGGCACCCGACGTGCCCGCCCCTTAGAACTCACCTCATAAACCTCTCGGTCGCCAGTGGCCAGGGCCCCTGACCAAGGGGCGGTTCCAATCGCAGACGAAGCGGTTGGATACGCAGGGCCAGACCCGATTCCGCCTTCGGTGGCCCTCAAGCCCCGGCCTCCGCTGGCCGAATCGAAGCCCATGGCCCGAGAAATTGCTTGCCCCGTATGCGATGCCGACCTCCTCTTCGCGGGCGATGAGGCGAAGGGTGACACCGTCGTCTGCGGTTACTGCGGCGCGCCCTACACGGTGCGTGCGGTCGCGACCCCCGACGCAGACTGGGACCTCGAAGAAGACTTCTAGTTGGCGCTGCGGTGAGGGAATCGTCCGCTAGGTTCCGGCGATGGTTCTGCCCATCGCTTCGAGCCGTGCCGCGATTCTCTGCGACACGCAAGGCCACTCCAACCCCGACCGATCCGTCCCCGCCGTCCTCCGCTCTGGTGGCGACCATCTCGCCCGAGCGATCGAGACGACGGGCAGCCGACTGGCGACTAGCGACGGGCAGCCGTCGGCGATCAATTTTTTTGGCCCAATCAGCGGGAACATGGGCCTCGGTGTTGCGGCGAGGAACTGGCTGCGGTTCCTGCTCGACGCGGGGCTCGAAGTCTTCGCCGCCGATACGCCTGACCGTCGAGGACGCAGCGGACACTCGCGTGAGTTCTTGCCGCTGACCCACGGCCTCGACGAACCCTCGCCTCACGGGATCAATCTCTTCTCGATGAACCCCTGGAGCGTTCAGGAACTCGTGGGAGCCAGTCACCGCGCGGTCGAGCTCGACGGTCGGGTGAACGTGATCGTCCCGTTCTGGGAGCTGATGACCGTCCCAGAGGATTGGCGAGCCGGCCTCGAGATGATGGATCTGGTCGTGGCGCCCACGCGCTTCATCGCCGAGGCCATTCGCAGCGTGAAGCTCGATGCGGAGGTGGTGTACGTCCCGCAGCCTTTCGAAACCGGCGAGGTGGGCGCACCGGACCGGGCCCACTGGGATACTCCGGAGGACGCCTTCCTGGTCGTCGCCGGGTTCGAGCTTTCCAGCGACATCGAGCGGAAGAACCCGTGGGCGCTTCTGGAGGCTTTCGCGCAAGCGTTCCCGAGCGAGCCGCGGGCGCGGCTGATCCTGAAGCTGAACAACGCTCGGCGCTGGTCCCAATCCGATCGATCCTTGTCGCTACTGATCGAAGCCTGTGCAAGAGACCCGCGCATTCGCCTTCTCGTCGACGTGCTGCCGTATCGAGAGGTCCTCTCGCTCTATGCAACCGCCGATGTCTACGTCTCGCTGCATCGGGCGGAGGGCCTCGGGCTCGGAATGCTCGAAGCGATGAGTGTGGGTACGCCGGTGGTCTCTACGGGCTGGTCGGGCAACCTCGACTATATGACGCCAGCCAACTCCTTCTTGGTCGACTATCGGATGGTGCCGGTCCGAGCGCCGACGCTGAAGGTCTACTCTCCGGAGGTGCTGGGCCCGAAGGCCCGCTGGGCGGAGCCCGACCCGGCCCACGCCGCCGATTGGTTGCGGCGCCTGGCCGCAGACCCGGCGTTGGGCCGCCACCGCAGCGAACGGGCGCTGGCCGACCTCGCGCGGCGACGGGAGGCGTCGGAGCCTTCGGCGCTTCTGGCCGCGCTTCAACGCGTAGCGGGACGAGAAAGCGGGTGACGGAAGGCTCAGCTGCCCGCGGCGCTGGGGTCGCTCGGTGGCGGCGTGCCCTCGCGGTGCCAGCGGGCCGAGAGCAGGGCCGCACGCAGGGCGGCAGCGTGATCGGCCCAGGTCGCCTCGGGCGTCACCGCGGTGAGCACGACCGAACGGCTCGAATCCCCGAAGACCAGGACGAACCGCCCGAGGTCGGCGTCGCGCACGGGTTGGCTGGCGCGATAGAGACGGGCGGGCCAGCCGTCCACGGTGACGCGCTCCTGGGTTCGGAGCAGCATCCCGCCTTTCTGGAAGCCTTCGCCCGAGAAGGATCGCATCGTGGCGTAGACCGAACCGGGCAACTCGTTCACGAAGATCGCGGTCTGGCCGTCGGGGCTGCCGAAGCCGGGCAGGGCGGCATCGAGGATGAAGCCGGCCGGCGCCGCGAGCGAGACCCGGCTTCCGGGCACGAGGGTGTGGGTCTCGGGGATGGGCCGCGGCGGCCGCGCCGTCGCGCAGGCCGACAGCGTGAGCAACAGCGCGCACGCGGCCGTGCCTCTAGCGAAGCGCCGAGTGTTCATCCCGCGATCAGCATGCCGCCCTCGACCGGCAGCACCTGGCCCGTCACCAACGCCGAGCCCGTGATGAGCGAAGTAATCGCAGCGGCCACGTCCTCGGGGTCGCAGACCTTGCCGAGCGGCGCCTTTGCCTCCATCGCGCCCTTCACCGCCTCGTAGGCGGCGTCGCCCAGGCCTTCGCGCAGCCAACGCCCCGTGATGAAGCCCGGCGCCACGGCATTGACTTGAATCTTCGGGGCCAAGGCGCGGGCGAGGGTGATGGTGAGGTTGTTGGCGGCGGCCTTGGAGGCGCAATACGGAATCGAACTGCCGACCCCTGCGATGCCGGCCACGCTCGAGACGTTCACGATGTGGCCCGCACCGGCGGCATCCATCGGCGCCTTTGCGGCGCGTGCGCACTGGAACTTCCCCCTCACGTTCACGGCGAAGATCTTCTCCCAGTCCTCGTCCTTCACGTCGTCGAGGTTGGGGTGGGGGATGAAGCTCGTGACGCCGGCGCTCTGGACCAACACGTCGAGCCGAGCGAACTCGCTCACGGTGGTCTCGACGAGGCGGCGGCAGTCCGCGTCCTTCGCCACATCGGCCTGGATGGGGATGCAGCGCACACCCTTCTTCTCGACCTCGGCCGCGGTGGCTTCGGCCTCGTCCTTCGACCGGCTGTAGTTCACCGCCACGTTGCAGCCGAGCTCGGCCAGGGTCAGGGCCGTCGCGCGCCCCACGCCCGTGCCGCCGCCCGTGATGAGTGCCGCTTTGCCTTCGACGTTCATGCGTGTTGCCTCCGATAGTCTGCCGCGAAGTCGCGCACGCCATTCTCCCACGCGGGGAGGCGTAGGTCGGTGTGGGCGGTGGCGAGGGCAGAGAAACGCGGGCGGGGCGCCGGCCGCGGGAACTCTTCAGTGGTGCAGGGCGCGACGCGGCAATCCACGTCGAGCGCTTCGTACAGGGCGCGGGTCAGGCCGTACCACGTCGTCTGGCCCGCACCCGCCATGTGGTAGATGCCGTACGCGTCGCCACCGACAAGCTTTGCGATGCCGTCGGCCAGGTGGGGCGCGTAGGTCGGGCAACCCGTCTGGTCGTCCACCACGCGCACCTCGCCGCGCGAAGCCGCACCGAGCATGGTGAGAGCGAAGTTGCGGCCTCCCGTCGAGTAGAGCCACGCGGTGCGCACGATGAAGTGCTTCGGGTTGGCCGAACGCGCGGCGTTTTCGCCCGCGAGCTTCGTGCGCCCATAGGCGTTGAACGGGGCCGGCGCGTCGCTTTCGAGATAGGGCGTGTCGGCCTGGCCGTCGAAGACGTAGTCGGTGGAGACGTGGATGAGCGGGAGGTCGCGCGCCGCGGTGGCCTCGGCCAGGACGCGCGGGATCTCGACGTTGCCGCGTTCGGCGCCGGCCGCGTCGGCCTCGGCTGCGTCGACGTCGGTGAAGGCCGCGGCGTTGACGACGAGACGGGCACCCGTCTCATCGAGGCATCCGGCCACTTGCGCCGAGTCGGCCAGGTCGAGCTCGGGCAGGTCGCGCAAGACGAGCTCGTGGCCCGCGAGTGAAGTCTGCAGCGCCCGACCGAGCTGGCCCAGGGCTCCCGCGATCAAGATCTTCACCGGGCCACCTTCTCGAGATGCTCGCGAACCTCGGCGAGCGACATCCCGCGCTGGTCCTTCTCCGACAGGCTCGGGTCGAGCACGGGCCAGGGGATCGCGAGGGCGGGGTCGTTCCAAGCGAGCGTGATCTCGTCGCCTGGGGCATAGAAGTCGGTGCACTTGTACTCGAACTGGGCGTTCTCCGAGACGACGCAGAAACCGTGAGCGAAGCCCTGCGGGATCCAGAGCTGCTGGAAGTTCTCGGCGCTCAGGGTCGCGCCCGACCACTGGCCAAAGGTCGCGGAGCCCGGCCGCACGTCCACTGCGACGTCATAGACCTCGCCCTCGATGCAGCGCACCAGCTTGCCCTGGGGGTGGTGCACCTGCATGTGCAGCCCGCGCAGCACGCCCTGGGCCGAGTGCGAGTGATTGTCCTGGACGAAGTCGAAGTCGATCCCGCTCTCGGCGTAGCGCTCGCGTTGCCACGTCTCGAGGAAGAAGCCCCGGTCGTCGCGATGCAGATCGGGCTCGATCAGGATCACGTCGGGCACCGATTGGCGCAGGAAGCGCGGCACGCGTCTACTCCTCGGCCACCCGCTGGAGGTATTGCCCGTACGCGTTCTGCTTGAGCGCGTGCGCTTCGCGCAACAGGGCCTCGCGATCGATGTAGCCCTGGCGGAAGGCGATCTCCTCGAGACACGCGACCTGCAGGCCTTGCCTCGCCTGGATCGAATGGATGAAGTTGCCGGCCTGCATGAGCGATTCATGCGTCCCCATGTCGAGCCAGGCGAAGCCGCGGCCGAGCCGCTCGACATGCAGGTCGCCACGCTCGAGATATTTCTTGTTCACGTCGGTGATCTCGAGTTCGCCGCGCGGCGAGGGCTCGAGGCTCTTGGCCACGTCGACGACCTGGTCGTCGTAGAAGTAGAGGCCCGTCACCGCCCAGTGCGAGCGCGGCACCGCGGGCTTCTCTTCGATCGAAACGGCGCGGAAGTCGGCGTCGAACTCGACCACGCCGTAGCGCTCGGGGTCGTTCACCCAGTAGCCGAATACCGTGGCGCCCCGCTCGCGCCCGGCTGCGCGCTGGAGCGTCTCGGGCAACCCGTGGCCGTGGAAGACGTTGTCGCCGAGGGCCAGCGCGCACGCATCGCCCGCGATGAACGACTCGCCGATCAGCAACGCCTGTGCGATCCCGTCCGGGCTCGGCTGCTCGGCATAGGAGATGGAGAGGCCCAGGTGGGAGCCGTCGCCGAAGAGACGCTGGAACCCCGGCAGGTCGTCGGGCGTGCTGATCAGCAGGAAGTCGCGGATCCCGGCCCACATGAGCGTCGAGACCGGGAAGTAGACCATGGGCTTGTCGTACACGGGCAGCAGTTGCTTGCTCGCCGCCCGAGTGATGGGGTGCAGCCGGGTGCCCGAGCCGCCCGCCAGAATGATGCCCTTCATCGGACCTCCCACGGAACCGGCGGAGCTTAGCTCAGCGCCACCGCGTCGCCGCCGGCAAG
>JAFDDA010000088.1 GCA_019311105.1 Deltaproteobacteria bacterium | reverse complement strand
GAACCCGAACGGGGCTGGGGCCTCGATGAAGTCGCGAGCGCGGCACGGCCCGAGGGCGACGCCTTCGTGCTGGAAGGGCAGAAGCGCTTCGTGGTCGACGGCGCGACCGCCGACCTGGTGCTCGTGGTTGCCCGCGCGGGCGACGGCCTCGGCTTGTTTGCCGTGGAGTCCAGCGCGTCAGGTCTGAAGCGCGAAGCCCTCGCACCCCTCGACGCGACCCGTCGCCACGCCGACCTCGAGCTCGACGGCGTGCGCGCCGTTGCCATCGGAGAGCCGGGCGCCGCACAGCCGAGCCTGGAGCGAGCGCTATCCGAGGCCGCGACCCAGCTTTCCCTCGAATGCTTGGGCGGCGCCCAGGCGTGTCTCGACATGGCCGTCGCGTACGCAAAGCAGCGCGTCCAGTTCGCGCGCCCGATCGCCTCGTTCCAAGCGATCAAGCACAAGTGCGCCGACATGCTGCTCGAGCTCGAGTGTGCCCGCGCCGCCGCCTACTGGGCTGCCTGGGCCTGCTCGGAGAACGACGCCGAGCTGCTGCGCGCCGCGAGCCTGGCCAAGTCGCTGACCAGCGAGACCTACATGCTCTGCGCCGCCGGCAACATCCAGATCCACGGCGGCATCGGCGTCACCCACGAGGCCGACCCGAGCCTCTTCTACAAGCGCGCCCGCGCGAGCGAAGAGCTGCTCGGCGGCCCCGCCTGGCACCGCGCCCGGATCGCGGCCGACCTGGGTATCTAAGCGACTCGACCGCCCGCAAGCCGCGCCCGGCTAGTGACGACCCGCTTCCGCGCTCCGCAGGCCCGAATGCGTTTGGCGATCGCCAGGCGCGCCTGCGCGGATCTCCCAACGTGGGGAGCGTCAAACCGGGGCGACCGGGGCCCCGGTGCTGCGGCCCTGTGGCGGGAGAATCCCGAGGTGGGGAACGGCTGGACTCGCCGCCTGGGAGGCCCGTCCACCTTTCGGGCCGGGCCACAGGACGCTGAGCCCGCGATGGACAGGGCAGGGTCGCCGCTACGGCCGCGGGCCGGCGTCCAGTTTCCATGGCAGACGGGGTACTTGGAAGCACAAGCTGCCGGAAGACGGCGCCCTGGTGCCGCCCCACGGAAAGCCCCTCAAGGGGAGGTTGGCAAGCACCGAAAAAGTCTCTCAAGGGGAGGTTGACAAGAGTCGAAAATGGGACATAATCCCTTTCATGGGAAATATTCCCAGTTACGAGGAGAGACCATGAAGATTCGAACTCTTGTCACTACCGCGATCTTTGCGTTCCTGATTTCGCCGGCCGCCGGCGCCCAGGAAGCCCCGGAAGCGATGGAAGCTCCCGAAGCCCCGGAAGCGATGGAAGCTCCCGAAGCCCCGGAAGCGATGGAAGCTCCCGAAGCCCCGGAAGCGATGGAAGCCCCCGAAGCCCCGGACGGCGTGGACTTCCCGGAGATTGAGCTCCAGACCGTGAAAGACGATCGTACGCGCGGCGCCGACGGCAGCCGCAGCCGTGACCGGATCCAGGTCGGGACCGATCCCGTCACCGGGATCAGCCAGGAACGTCACGAGACCCGCGTGCGCAACGCCGATGGCTCCGAGACCCGCGTGCGAGTCGACCAGTTCTTCGACGTCGACGGCAACCTGATCGGGGAACGTGAGCGTCACGACGACCGCCCGGCCTCCGACGACCACCCGGCCTCCGCCGACCGCGCAGATCGAGCCGACCGCGCGGACCGGGCCGAGAGGGCCGAGCGGGCTGATCGTCCGGAGCGCGCCGAGCGCGCCGATCGTCCGGAGCGTGCCGAGCGAGTCGATCGTCCCGAGCGAGTCGATCGTCCCGAGCGAGTCGATCGTCCGGAGCGCCCCGAGCGCGCCGAGCGGCCGGACCGAGCCGATCGGTCCGGTAGCTGACGGTTGCTCGAATAGATTGCACTTGTCTAGATTATTTCAAACGGAGGAATCAGATGAAGCTTCGAACGCGATCATCGAGGCTGGCACGGGTGGGGGCGGCTGTTGCCGTCCTCACCTGGGCTGGGTGGGCGCAGGCGGGGGTGCCCATTGCGGACGACCCGGTCAGGCACTGGCGGGTGAGCAGCGGCGTGAACTTCACCAGCGGCGACTATGGACTGGACGACGACACGGACATCTTGTACGTGCCCATCACGGTTCGGTACGACCATGAACCGTTCATCCTGAAGCTCACCGTGCCCTATATCCGGATCGAGGGGCCCGGTGGCGTGGTTGCCGGCACCGACGGCTCGGTGATCGTCGATGAAGAGTCCGTCGGCACCGAGACCAACGCCGGCCTCGGCGACGTGGTTCTCTCGGGCAGCTACGTCCACTATCCCGACGGCGGCTCGTCATGGCCCATCCTGGAGTTGACGGGCAAGGTCAAGTTTCCGACCGCGGACGAAGACCAGTTTCTCGGGACCGGCAAGTTCGACTACACGCTCCAGGCGGACGTGTCGAAGAACATCGGCCGCTTCCTGGCCTTCACGACGCTCGGATATCGCTTTCTCGGCGATCCGTCGGGTTCCAAACTGAACGACGTGTTCTTCGCCTCGCTCGGTGGCGGTGTCCGGGTCGTGAAGGACGTCCAGGTCGGTCTGGTCTATGACTACGGAGAGGCCTCGAGCTCCAGTTCGTCGGACTCTCACGAATTCGTTCCCTACTTCTCCTGGAAGCTCGCGGATCGATACCGGCTCAGTGGCTATGCCGTCGCAGGTGTCTCGAGAGGCGCGGCGGATTGGGGCAGCGGCGTCTCCCTGGGCCTCGACTTCTAGAGAGCGGGATCGTGGCGGCATCGACCTTGTCGCTGCGGAAGCGGCTGGCGTTCGCCTTCGTGGCGATCGCCAGCTGCTTTCTGTTCGTCGAGCTGTTGCTGGCCGTAGCCGGTTTTTCCGCCCGCACCGATCGCACGGATCCCTACGTCGGGTTCGGGGCCACTCTGCCTCTTTTCGTCCTGGATCCGGAGGATCCGGAACGCCGTGTGACCGCGCCGAACAAGCGGCGTTGGTTCAACGCCCAGTCGTTCGCGGTGCGAAAGCCGAACGCCACGCGGCGGATCTTCTGCCTCGGCGGGTCGACGACCTACGGGCGTCCCTACGATGACCGCACCTCTTTTTGCGGCTGGTTGCGGGCCTTCCTGCCCGAAGCCGACCCGGACGGGGCCTACGAGGTCGTGAACGCCGGCGGGATCAGCTACGCGAGCTACCGCGTGGCGCGCGTGTTGGAAGAGGTCGCGGGGTACGAGCCCGACCTGGTTGTCCTCTACACCGGCCACAACGAGTTCTTGGAAGATCGCACCTACGCGAACCTTCGCGACCGGCCCGCATGGCTGAGCGCGGCGGACGAGAGCCTCAGCCGCACACGAAGCTACTCGCTTCTGCACCGGGTCTTGCTCGCCCGAGGCGGTTCGGGGCCCGGCTCGGCCCGGCTCAGCCGTGAGGTGTCGACGCTGCTCGACCAGAGTATCGGCCCCGACGCCTACCACCGCGACGATGCGCAACATGCGCGGATCCTCGAGCACTTCCGGTTCAATCTGGAGCGCATGGTTGGGCTCGCCCGGGGCACCGGAGCGGAGATCGTCTTCGTGGTGCCCGCCTCGAACCTGCGCGGCTGCACGCCTTTCAAGAGCGAGCCCCTGGCGACGCTTTCGGCCCAGGGGCGAGAGCAGGCCGACTCCCGGGCCCGGCGCGCAGAGTCGTTGGCTGCCACCGAACGAGTCGAGGATGCGATCCAGGCACTCGAGGCGGCGCTCGAAGTCGATCCACGCCGTGCGGATTGGCTCCATCGCCTGGGTGAGCTGCGCCTTGCCACCGGCCGCCACGCCGCGGCCGAGGCCGCCTTCATCGCCGCCCGCGACGAGGATGTGTGCCCGCTGCGGGCGCCGACGGAATTCCAGCAAGTCGTCCGCAGCGTCGCCGAGCGGCGCCAGGTGGCCACCGTGGACCTGCCCAGTCGGTTGCAGGCGTGGGGCGGTGGAATCCCGGGTGAGGAGGCCTTCCTCGACCACGTCCATCCCACCGCCGAAGTGCACGGACGTCTGGCGGACGAGATCCTGCAAGCCCTCGATGCGCAGGGCTGGCTCCGCCTCGCTTCGGGTTGGAGCACGGAAAACGCCCTGGAGATCCAGCGCGCGACCGTGGCCGGCATGGATCGCCGTGCCCACGGCAAGGCGCTTCGCAACCTGGCGAAGGTGCTGGCCTGGGCCGGCAAGGACGGCGAGGCGGCTCGCGCCGCGGAGCGCGCCCTGGCGATCGAGCCCGAGGACTCGGAGAGCCTGTTCGTGCTCGGAACCGTTGCCCAGAACCAAGGCGAGGACGCGCTAGCGCTAGCCCGCTACGAGCGCGCCCTCGATCTCGATCCGGACTACGTCTCGGCGCGCCACAACCTGGGCGTCGTCCTTGCGCGCCTCGGGCGTTGGGGAGAGGCGGTCGAGGCCTACCGGGCCACCCTGGCGCTCGACGCAGAGCACCCGAGCGCTCGCTTCAACCTCGCCCGTTCGTTGGTCCGACTGGGGCTCGACGACGAGGCGGAGCTCGAATATCGCCGTGTGCTGGACGCTCAGCCCGAAGACGCCGACGCTTGGTTCAATCTCGGGCGGCTCTACGAGCGAAACGGTAGAAGCCGCGAAGCCCAGCGGGCCTTCGCTCGCGTCCTCGAGATCGAGCCTCAGGCCACCGACGCGGAGGCCGCGCTCGCGAACCTCCGGTCAACGGGCAGCCAACCGCGGGTGCCCTAGAAATCGGCGCCCGCTGCCCTAGGGGTCGGCCCGCTCCGGCCGCTCCGGCCGCTCCGCCCGCTCGACCCGTTCCGGCCGCTCCGCTCGCTCGGCCCGTTCTGGCCGTTCCGGCCTCTCCGCCCGGTCGGCCCGTTCTGGCCGGTCCGCCCGGTCGCCTCCTCCGGGCCCCGAGCGGTCGTCGCCGTCTCCGGAATGCCCGCTCGAGTCGCCGTCGTCTTCGCCTCCCGAGGATCCGCTTCGGTCGTCGTCGCCATCGTCGTCCGCGCCGCTGTGGTTGGAGTCGTTTCGGGCCTCGCCGTGTCGGTGGCGCAGGTCGAGCGCTTCGAAGCGGCCGTCTGCGAGCGGGCGGACTCGCACGACGACGCGATCGCCGGGCTTCACGTCCGGCAGCCCGTCGGCGAGACCGCTGCCCATGACCTCGCCGTAAGAGAGGTCGAACGAGTTCGCTCCCTTCTCGATCACGAACCCCTCGATCGAGATCTCCCGTGCGCGCGAAGCCCCGGACCAGCCGGGCTCCACCTTCTCGGCGTGCAGCCGTGCCTCGCCGTTCGCCCAGCGCCCCTCGACCAGGACCAGGGGCCCGGCGGCGTCGCGGGCCTCGGGTAGCGAGACCGCGACGCCGCCCACGCGGGCTGTGCCGCCTTCCCGGGTCAGCCGCCCGAAGGCGCGCGCCGGTGTGGAATCGGGGACGCGTTCGACGCGGCTGCTACGAACGATGCCTTCGTGATCGACGAGGCCTCGCACGGCCACCGTAGCGCCCCGGACCTCGGCCAGAGTCAGGGTCCGGCCCGTAGCTCGGTCGCTCACGGAAGCGTCCGGCGCGAGCGTGACGCGCCGGCCGAGAACGTGCATCTGTCTTGCGTCCTTCGTCATACGGCCCACCGGGCCCACCAGGACCGACTGGATGGCGATACGCCGCGCCCTCAGCGAGCGGCCCTCCGGCCTGGCCTCCACCCACACCACGTCACCCACGTGCAGCGACTTTGTCGAGCTGCGGCCTCCGTCCACCTCGACGGGCGTCGACGGCCCATACTCGATCTCGAGGCCGTTCACGCAGATGCTGCCGAAGCCGGTGATCGTGCCGTAGACGCCGGTGCCCCCGAGCCCCTCGTCGGGTGCGTGGCCGGTCCCGCCGACGCCTTCGTCGTTGCCCAGACCGGTTCCGCCGACACCTTCGTCGCCCTCGCCTCCCAGGCCCGTCCCCCCCAGACCCTCGCCAGAGAGGCCGGTTCCGCCGGCCCCCTCGTCGCCTCCCATCGCCATCGTGACGGGCTCGGGCAGGTCGGGGCATACGGCCCGGGCGATCGACGGCGACAGCATCGCAAGCGCTGTGAGCACCAGAAGCGAAGCGAGGCATCGACGAAACAGCCTCACGACGTCGTATCCTCGTCCCCAGGCTTCTCGAGCTCGTTGAAGAAGTACACGCCAAAGGCGACCCGGTGCTTCGCATCGCGGTCGCGCTCGTCCCGCTTCTTCAGCTGCGCGCCACGCCTGTTGATCTTCTGCAACGCGTCGCTGCCGAGCTCGCGCGCCATGCGCGAGAGCTCTTCCACCGACTCCGGACGTAGCTCGCGGTAGTGGACCTCGCGCTCGAGGAAGGGCTCCTCTCTACCCTGCACGTTCGCTCCGCCGGCCGCGAGGTGGTCGCCCACGTTGCGCCCGAGAAAGAAGACCTTCTCGTCGAAGCCGTGCTCGGGGACGTACGCATCCCGCTGGAGGGCGACGCGCTCCTGGCCGTCGAGCTGGACCACGCCCAGGCGGAACCATTCGTCGAGGATCACACGGGGCCACACGTCCTGGGTCACCGCGTTCACCAGCTCGTCGAAGGACGGTTCGTCCGACGTCTGAGGTGTACGGGCCAGGGCGCGCGGGCGGCCGTTTGCGTCCAAAAACCGGTCGTCCGTCGACCACAGGCGCACGATCTGGGATCCGAGGGAGACACTCGCCGGCACGGTATTCGCTGGCCGCGGCTCGTCCCACATCGTCCGCACGTCCTTGCGGTGAACCCCGGTCAGGAGGGACACACGGCTCTGGCTCATGGGCCGGTTGGGAAGTGCAAACTCGTCGCGTGCGACCTCGACGTAGAGCCCCTTGGTCAGCCGAGAGAGGGTGGGGTAGGTGATCTGGTGGGCGATCAGCAGCCGGACGAGGGGGCGCAACAAGCGCGCAGCGGCCCGCAGGAGCGCCTGGGAGCCGCCGTCGGGGGGGTCGGTCGAGCGGGATGCCATGACATGGGAAAGTTTACCATGAAAATAGAGATTGGGCTCGTCCAGGAGCCACCTGGTCCGAGGGGCCGGCTGAGCTTAGCCCTCGCCGCGGCAGACCCGGAGTGCCGCGGCGAGAACGAGCCAGAGCAGGGTGATCCCGACACGCATGCCCCGCCACTTCCGCGGCGCTTCCTCCGCCTCGTCGGCGGCTTCGGTCAACTCGTAGGGCTCCGCTTCCTGAAGGACCGGCATGCCATCCTCGCCCGCTGTGGGCTGGAAGAGCGGAGCGCGACCGATCCGCTCGCCGCAATGGATGCAGTGCTTTGTCCCGATCGGAAACGTGACGCTGCAGAACTGGCAGCTCACCTCGTAGGCGGGCGGGTTCGACATGGCCGGAGTCTAGGAGATGGAGTGGAAACCCGCGCTAGCCGCGCGGGAGATCCTCGAAGGCCACGCCCCGGTCGGTACGCGGCTCCTTCGGCATGCCGAGCGTGCGCTCGGCCGCGACGTTCTTCTGGATCTCGTCCGTGCCGCCGGCCACATGCATGGCCGGTGCAAACAGGAACTGGTTCTGCCACGTGCCCTGGCGCCCGAGCGCCTCGGGGCCGAGGACGCGCAAGCCCATGTCGGCGGCCTCGCTCATGAGGCGTGCGATGGCGAGCTTCATGACCGAGCTCTCGGCGTCGGGCATCACGCCCATTCCGAGCTTCGTGACGATCCGCGCATTCAGCAGCTCGAGGGTCTTGCCCCAGCCCCAGACCTTTACGATCCGGTCGCGGGTCACGGGGTCGATGCGGTCGCGCCGCTCCCGCACCAACGCGGCAAGGTCGTCGAACCGAAAGCTCTCCATCCCGCCCATGCCGATCCGCTCGTTCATCAGCGTCGTCATGGCGCAGGCCCAGCCGCCGTTCACCTCGCCGAGCCGGCAGGAATCGGGGATGCGCACGTCGTTCAGGAAGGTGTCGGCGAAGTGGTCGCCGTCGTTCATCTGGCGGATCGGCCGCACCTCGATGCCGGGCGTGTCCATGGGGAGCAGGAAGTAGGTGATGCCCTCGTGTTTCGGCACCGTCGGGTCGGTGCGGCAGAGCAGGATCCCGTAGTCCGAATCCGCAGCCCCGGACGACCAGGTCTTCTGGCCGTTGATCACCCACGTGTCGCCGTCGCGCTCGGCCCGGCAGCCGATGCCCGCGAGATCGCTGCCGGCGCTGGGCTCGCTGAAGAGCTGGCACCAGACTTCGTCGCCGGCGAGCAACGGCCCGAGGTAGCGCTGCTTCTGCTCCTCGGTGCCGTGGGCGATGATCGTCGGGCCCACCATGCAAAGGCCCGGCATGAACATCGTCAGGCCGAGTTCCCTGCGCGCGCACTCCTGGTTGAAGATGATCTGCTCGATGGGTCCGAGCCCGCGCCCGCCGAAGGCCTCGGGCCAGGTCAGCCCCGCCCAACCGTGGGCGTGCTGGGTCTTCTGCCAAGCGCGGTGCGCTTCGATGTTCGACGCGTTGAGCGGGTCGTCCCCGTACATCTCGTACGGGTCCGGCGCGTGTGCGTCCAGGAAGGCACGCGCCTCGGCGCGGAGCGCCGCGTGGCTTTCCGAATCGCGAAAGTCCACGGCGCCCGCTAACCCTCGAGCTTCAACGCCTGCTTCGGGCAGAGCCGCACGGCGGCTTCGAGCTTGGTGCGCAGCTCTTCGCCCGGTTCTTCGTTCAGGATGTTGAGCTTGTCGTCTTCGTCCACCTCGAACACCTCCGGGGCTTCGGCCATGCAGACGGCATTGGCTTCGCAGAGGTCGTAATCCACGATGATCTTCACTGAGGCATCCTCCCGTTCCCGTTGGGGAAACCGGCGAAAAGCTATCACGCCCTGAACGTCTCGGGCGGACCGATGATAGTAGAACCTGTTCTAATTTCTAGGTATGCTCTGGAATCGGCCCAGCCCGGCCATCCGACCCGCCGCCCGCGACCCTTGGAGGTGCCCGTGCACATCGATCTGACGCCCGACCAGCGAGCTTTCCGCGACGAGATGCGGACCTACTTCGAGAAGCTCATGACCCCCGAGTTGGTGGAGGAAATCGCCGGCTCCGAAGGCGGCGGCCCGCTCTTCCGCGCCGCCATGAAGCAGATGGGCAAGGACGGCTTGCTCGGAATCGGCTGGCCCAAGGAATACGGCGGGCAGGCCCGCTCCTCGATCTTCCAATATCTCTTCTCCGACGAGTCCCAGCGCTCGGGCTTCCCGTTGCCCTTCCTGACACTCAACACCGTCGGCCCGACGCTCATGAAGTTCGGCACCGAAGATCAGCGCCAATACTTCTTGCCGAAGATCCTGGCCGGCGAAGTCTTCTTCTGCATCGGCTACTCCGAGCCCGGCGCCGGCACCGACCTCGCTAGCTTGCAGACCAAGGCCGTGCGCGACGGCGACGATTGGGTGATCAACGGCCAGAAGTCCTTCACCAGCCTTGCCGACTACGCCGACTACATCTGGCTCGCCGTCCGCACGAACCCCGACGCGCCGAAGCACCGCGGCATCTCGATGATCATCGTCCCGACGGACGCTGACGGCTTCCGCATGACGCCCACGCCGACGGTGGGCGGCATCGCCACGAACAGCACCTACTACGACGACGTGCGCGTCCCCGTCGAGAACGTAGTAGGCGAGGTCAACGGCGGCTGGGGCCTCATCGTGAACCAGCTGAACCATGAACGTGTGTCGCTCATGGCGGCGGGCACGCTCGAACGCAACTACCAGATGGTGGCCGAGTGGGCGCGCAACACCGAGCGCAACGGCAAGCGCGTGATCGACGAGCCCTGGGTCCAACTGAATCTCGCCAAGGTCCAGGCGCACGCCGAGACCCTGAAGCTGATGAACTGGAAGCAGGCCTGGGCGCTCACCCAGGGCAACCTCGCCATGGCCGACGCGTCGGCGGTGAAGGTCTTCGGCAGCGAGTTCAACATCGCGGGCTATCGGATGATGGGTGAGGTGCTCGGCGCGAACGGCGCCATCCGACGCGGCTCGCCCGAGTCGGCCCTCATGGGCCGCATCGAGATGATGTACCGCTCGATGCTGATCCTCACCTTCGGCGGCGGCACCAACGAGGTGCAGCGCGACATCATCGCCATGGCCGGCCTCGGCATGCCGCACTACAAGGACTAGGAGCACGAGATGGACTTCTCCTTCAGCGACGAGCAGGACAGCCTGCGCGAACTCTCCGCGAAGATCTTCACGGACCTTTGCACCCACGACCGGCTGCGCGAGCTCGAGAAGTCGGGCGAGTGCTTTGACCGGGCGCTCTGGGCCGAGCTCGGCAAGTCGAACCTGCTCGGCATCGCCATCGACGAGGCTCACGGCGGCATGGAGATGAGCTTCATGGAGCTCTCGCTGCTGCTCGAAGAGGGCGGCAGCGCCGTGGCGCCCGTGCCGCTGCTCGCGACCCTGGTGATGGGTGCGTTGCCGATCGCGGAGTTCGGGAGCGAAGCGCAGAAGACGCACTTCCTGCCGCGCGTCGCGACGGGGGATTCGATCCTGACGGCTGCGTTGATCGAACCCGGCAGCGAAGACCCGGGCGCGCCGGACACCGTCGCCACGCGCGATGGCGACGGGTGGCGCCTCGACGGCACGAAGCTCTCGGTGCCCTACGCGGCGCTGGCCGAGCGCATCCTCGTCCCGGCGAAGACCGACACGGGCATCGCGCTCTTCCTGCTCGACCCGGCGGCCGATGGTGTCGTGCTCGAATCGGTGGAAGCGACGAACCACGAACCCCAGAGCCACGTCGTGATGACGGCCGCCCAGGTGGACGCCGCCGACGTGCTCGCCGGGCCCGACGACGGCGCCTCAGCGATCGCGTGGCTGGAGCTTCGCGCGAAGGCGGGGCAGTGCGCCGTGGCCCTCGGCGTCTCCGACCGCGCGCTCCGCATGACCGCCGAGTACACGACCCAGCGCGAGCAGTTCGACCGACCGATCGGCAGCTTCCAGGCCGTACATCAGCGCGCCGCGGATGCCTACGTCGCCATCGAGGCCATGCGCCTCAACACCTGGCGGGCGTCGAGTCGCATCGCGTCGGGCGAGCCCGCCGAGGACGCGGTGAGGGTGGCGAAGTACTGGGCCGCCGAAGCCGGCCACAACGCAACCTACGCGGCGATCCACCTGCACGGCGGCATGGGCGTCGACATCGACTACCCCGTTCACCGCTACTACCTGTGGGCGCGCCAGATCGAGTTGACACTCGGCTCGGCGAATCGCCAGCTGGCGGAGATGGGCGCGGAGCTGGCTCGCGCCTGACGGCGCGCGGCACTAGCCCTCGACCAACAGCCCGGCCGCTTCGTCCACCTGGGCGAGGACAGCCTTCGGGTCGTGAAGGCCGCCGGTCCAGCCCACGAGCGATGCGAACCAGACCTGCTGGAGGATGATCGCCGCGTTGCGAAGGCGTTCGTCTGCCTCCGAGCCGCCGGAGAGGGCGTCGAGCACGAGCTTGCCGATGCGCAGATGGAAGGCCGCGACCTTCACCGTCGTCTCGGGCTCGCCTGCGGAGACGGCCCGCAAGAGCGCACGGGCGAAGTGGGGCCGGCCGGTGAGGGCGCGGGTCGTGAGGCCGAAGACGGACATCACGCGCTCGCGGGGCGTGTCGCCCTTGGGCGGCCGCGCCTCGAGGACCTTCTCGAGCGTGTCGATCTCCTCCGCCAGCAGGAAGACCAGGATGTCCTCCTTGCTGCGGAAGTATCGGTAGAGGGTTCCGAGCGCGACGCCCGAGGCCTCGGCGACGTCGCGCAGGCGCACGGCTTCGAAGCCGCCCTCCTCGGCGAGCCGCGAGGCGGCGTCGACGATCCGGCGGAGACGCTTCACCTGGCTGGCGGCCAGGCGCGTGGGGGCCTCCTCGGGAGTACCCTCGGTGCGAGTATCGGCATCTTCAGTCATGGGCGCTGGATTGAAACATGCCCCATACTTGGCGTCCAGCCGAGCCCGCGCAGCGCCCTGCGTGGCTCAAGCTCCGGTCGCCAGGCCGTCTGGCCGATCCGGAACCAAACTCGAGCCTCCTCGTACCCATCGTGCGCGAGGCTCGTCTGCCACCAAGGAGCATCGTCGTGTCGTCCGCGAAGAACGTCGTCGTAGCCGTGGTTGGTGCAACCGGCGCCGTAGGGGAAGTCCTCCTGCGCGTGCTCGAAGAGCGCCAATTCCCCGTCCGCCAGCTCGTGCCGCTGGCGAGCACGCGGAGTGCGGGCAAGACGATCACGTTCGCGGGCGAGGCCGTCGAGGTCCAGGTCGCCTGCCCGGAAGCGTTCGAAGGCGTGGATCTGGTGTTCTTTGCGGCCACCGGCGGGCTCTCCAAGGAGCTGGCGCCCGAGGCCGTGAAGCGTGGCGCCGTGGTGATCGACAAGTCGAGCACCTGGCGCATGGACGAACAGGTGCCCTTGGTGGTGCCCGAGATCAACGCGGACGCCCTCGAGAAGCACCGCGGCATCATCTCCAACCCGAACTGCACGACCACGGGCCTGGTGATGGCGCTCGAGCCGATCCGGCGCGCCGCCGGTCTGAAGAGCGTGGTGGTGACGACGTTCCAAGCCGTCTCCGGTTCGGGGACGCCCGGCATCGAGGAGCTCGACGCCCAGGTGAAGGCGAAGGTGGCCGGCGAGCCGGCGCCCGAGCCCACGGTCTTCGCGAGCCCGATCGCCTACAACGCCGTGCCGTTCTGCGGTGCCGCCATGGATGACGGCTACCTGGACGAGGAGCGAAAGCTGCTCGATGAGACCCGCAAGATCCTGGGTCTGCCGAAGGTGGACGTCTCGGTCACGTGCGTGCGCGTCCCGATCCCGGTGGGCCACTCGGGGGCGGTGCTCGTCGAGACCGAAACCCCTCTGTCGCCCGAGGCCGCCCGTGAGGCGCTCGACGCGTTCCCCGGCGTGACGGTCGTGGACGACCCCGCGACGGGCAAGTTCCCGACACCCGCCGAGGTGGAAGGCAGTGACGAGGTGCTGGTCGGTCGTGTCCGCAAGGACTACGGCAGCGACAAGCTCTGGCTCTGGGAGGTGTCCGACAACCTCCGCAAGGGCGCCGCGACCAACGCCGTTCAGATCGCCGAGGCCCTGCTCGAGCGAGAACTCGTCTGATCCCCTGACGGAGGGGACGGTTCTATTTCCTGACGAGAGGCCTCGGGGGTGCACCCCGGGGCCTCTTTCTCGTTGGGGTCTAGCCGTGAACCGGAGGCCGACGGTCCCGCCAGGGCATCGCTTCCTCGAGCTGGGCTGCCACCTGGATCAGGAGATCTTCCCTTCCGTATGGTGCGACGAGCTGGACTCCGATGGGGAGGCCCGCCGCACTCCAGTGGAGGGGGAGGCTGATGCCGGGCTGGCCCGTCATGTTGAAGGGCATGGTGAACAGGCCGTAGGGCGCCGCCTTCACGAAGCCGAGCAGGCCGTTGTCGGGGGGCGAGACGAGCTCACCCAGCACCGGCGGCGGCTGGCCGCAGGTCGGCGTGACGAGCAGGTCGAAGCCGCTCTCGTGCCACGCGGCGGTCTTGCGGCCGAGGCCGTGCATGAACGAGACGGCGCCGGCGAGCTCGTGGGCGGGCATCTCGCGGCCGCGCTTCGCGATCTCCCAGGTCATGGGCTCGACGTCGCCCTCGCCGATCTCGCATCCGATCTTCTGGCCCCAGCTCTCGAGGGCCATGGCGCAGGAGGCCATGACGTTCTTCACGTAGGAGAGCGCGACTTCGTTGTCTTCGAGCGCATCGGGGTGGGAGAGCTCGACGGTGTGGCCGAGGCCTTCCAATGCCTTGCCGGCTGCGGTGGAGGCAGCGCTGTTTTCCGCGTGGATCTCGACGCCGCGCCAGCCCTGGGTGACGAGCCCGATGCGAAGCCGGCCCGGCTCTGCGGCCACCTCTTGTGCGTAGGGCCGCGCCGGCGGCGGGGCCACGTAGGGGTCGCCCGGTGCGCTGCCCTCGGTGGCGTCGAGGATCGCCGCCGTGTCGCGCACGGTGTGGGTGACGACGCCTTCGGCCGAGCAGCCGAACCAACGCTCGCCCGTCTCCGGGCCGAAGGAGTTGCGTCCGCGCGAGGGCTTGAGCCCTACGAGCCCACAGTGCGCTGCGGGGATGCGGATCGAACCGCCGCCATCGCTCGAGTGCGCCGCCGCGACGATGCCCGCTGCCACCGCCGCCGCCGAACCGCCGCTCGAGCCGCCCGGCGAGTGTTCGAGGTTCCACGGGTTATGGCTCGCGCCGTAGCTCGAGGGTTCGGTGGTCGGTGCGAGGCCGAGCTCCGGGGAGTTCGTCCGGCCGAGCGTCACGAAGCCGGCTTCCCGGAAGCGGGCCGCCAGCACCGCATCGACCGGCGTCTTCCAATCCGCATCCTTCAACGCCTGCATGCCGTTGTAGTTGGGCCAGCCCGCGAAGTTCGCGCCCAGATCCTTTAGAAGGAAGGGGACGCCGCGGAAGGGCCCGTTCGGCAGCTCGCCCGCCGCGGCGCCGCGCGCCTCGTCGTAGCGCGGCAGGATCACGGCGTTCAGCTGCGGGTTGACGGCCTCCGCCCGGGCGATCGCCGCGTCCACCAACTCTTGAGGCTTCACCTCACCCTTGCGGACGAGTTCGGCCTGGCCTGTCGCATCGAGGTCGAGCGGTTCGGTCATCGTTCGTACATCCCTTCGATTTCGCGCGCGTACTTCTGGGCGATCGGCTTGCGCTTGAGTTTCATGGTGGGCGTCAGTTCGTCCTCGCCCGGAAGCCAATCGCCGCGCACGATGTGGAACTTCTTGATCTGCTCGACCCGTGCCAGCTGCTCGTTCGCGCGGTCGACGCCCGCCTGCACCTGGGCGATCACGTCCTCGTTCTCGGCGAGGGCTGCGAGGGAGTCGTCGCTCGCGCCGTGCTGCTTTGCCCAGTTCGGCACGTAATCCGCGTCGAGTACCAGCAGGGCGGTGTTGTAGGAGCGGGCATCCCCGATCGCACACGCCTGCCCGATGAACGGGCTCGCCCCTTTCAGCTTGCTCTCGATGTTCGACGGCGACATGTTCTTGCCTGCCGCGTTGATGATGATCTCCTTCTTGCGGTCGACGATCTTGAGGTAGCCCTCCTCGTCGAACTGTCCGATGTCGCCGGTGCGCAGGAAGCCGTCGTCGGTGAAGGTTTCGCGGGTCTTCTCGGGCAGGTTCCGATAGCCCTGCATGATGATGTCGCCGCGGATCAGGATCTCACCGTCGTGGTCGAGCTTGATCTCGACGCCCGGTGCCGGCGGGCCGACGGTGCCGAGGCGGACCTTGCCGCGTGGGTTGCTCGTGCCCGCGCCGGTGGTCTCCGACATGCCCCAGATCTCGGACAGCTCGAGGCCGATGGCGTGGAAGAACTCGAGGACGGCGAGGGGCGTCGGCGCGGCGCCCGTGTTGATCGAAGCGGCTCCTTCCAGGCCGAGCAGGCCGCGCAGCTTCGAAAAGAGTTCTTCGTCCGCGCGAGCGCAGACCTCGGCGAGCTCCTTCGGCACGGGTTGCCCGGCCTGCTCGAGGCGTACCTTCTGTACGCCCGCGGCGATCGCCTTCTGTGCGAGCTCGCGCTGTTCGTCGGGCAACCCCTCGAGCTGGGTCTCGATCCCGGCCTTCATCTTCTCCCAGATGCGCGGGACCGCAAAGAAGAAGTGGGGCTTCACCTGGGGCAGGGCCTGGATGATGTTCCGCGGGTTGCCGAGCGTCGTGATCGTGCCGCCGAAGGCGAGCGGCAGGTAGTAGTTGGCAGCGCGCTCGGCGATGTGGGCCGTCGGCAGCCACGAGATCACTCGTGCGCCGTCG
>JAFDDA010000021.1 GCA_019311105.1 Deltaproteobacteria bacterium | reverse complement strand
GTTGCATATTAACAGTTATGTCGCTGGGCCGCCCGTTCTGTGACCAACGGAACGCCGGTGCTCCAGCACCGCACGATCACACCGTGATCGACGTGAACACGGAAATGTGTGCCCCTGCGAAACATGCCGAGTGTGAACACATGAACAGGGGGGCGAAGTGACAGCATTCGGCGCCCCGAATCGCTAGGCATGGGTCCGTCAACCAAGCACGAAACGGTGTCGATCCCCATGGAACTCTTGCTGCTGTCGAATTCCACGAACTATGGGAAGACGATGTATTCCCACGCGGCCCAGGCCTTCACGGAGGTGGCGGCCGATCGGCCTGTGACGTTCATTCCTTTTGCTTTGGCCGACTGGGACGACTATGCGGACCGCGCCATCGCAGCGATGCGTGCGTTCGGAGTCACGGCCACCTCGGCGCACCGCGCCTCTGCTCCCGACCGCGCGATCCTCGAGGCCGAGGTCGTGATGATGGGCGGGGGCAACACGTTTCGACTCCTGGACTCGCTCTATCGCTTGAATGTGATCGATGGCCTCAGCCAGCGAATACGCGCGGGCACAACCCGCTATATCGGCGCCTCCGCGGGCAGCAATGTGGCTTGCCCGAGTATCCGAACGACGAACGATATGCCGATCTGCCATCCCCCACACTTCGATGCCTTGGGAGTCGTACCCTTTCAGATCAACCTCCACTACGTCGACGCGGATCCTCTATCAACCTATATGGGTGAGACTCGCGACACGCGCATCGAAGAGTTTCTGGAAGAGAACTATTGCCCCGTGCTCGCCATGTACGAGGGCTCCTGGCTGAGGGTCTGCAACGAGCGAGCGACCGTCACGGGCCCCGCGCGGCTGTTCGAGCGCGATGGGTGTGAAGCATTCGACGGCGGAGTCGATGTCTCGCGTCTACTTCACCTGACACCCAGTTTTGACGGCGGGCGCCGACCACGACCTGGCGTTACAGGTGTTTGAGCTGCCACTTCGAAACGCTCGCGCAACGTGAGCCGCCCCGATCTCGGTGCGTTGGCGTCCGCGCGAAGGGCTGCGCACGCTTCGCTCATCGCTCGGCAATGACGCAATCCCGTCCCTGCTTCCGATAGGCCGAATCGCAAGTCCAGTGGTTCCCCGAGTAGTTCGCATCTGATGAACTCAGGAGTATGGGGTGGCAGAAGTCGGGCAGTTCAAGTGGGGCCGGGGAGGTGCCAACGTGGGGGTCTCGCCTGCGCCCGAATCGCGGCGGGTTGCTGGCCGACCCTAGACTGGGCCGGTTCTCTCGCGAAATCGCGGTCTCGCTGGGGATTGCCGACATGGGCCCGTCCGAGCGGCAAGCGAGCGACATATCGCGGCGACATCAACGCTTGCGTTTCCGAGGAGTTACGTCGTTTCGGGGCGGGTTCGAGTCCCGTCCGCCCCGATTATTCGCAAAACGATTCGCCTACTCGTAGAGCGAATCGCTCTGGCTCGATTCGCTTGCCCGCTCATCTATCGATGTAGTTGTAGAGGCCCTCGCGGGTAATGCGGTGTTGACGTGCCTGGTTTCTTCGGACCAACGATTCCTAGAAGCGAGGCGACGGATAGCGACGTTTGGCGGGACTCTCGGGGCCGCTCCAGTCCGCTCAGGACGCCGAAAACTGTGCAAGTACGTGACACGACCGACCTACTCCCCACGTTGCCAACGTGAGGGTCGCCGGTTCAAATCCGGTCTCGTGCTCCAGGTTTTGCAAGCGCCCTCGGCCGGTTAGGTCGGGGGCGTTTTCATTGGGGGCGTCGTCGGAATCGCGAGGGGCCGTATAGGGCCGTGGTGCCGTGCTGGGTGCCGCATGGTGCCGCGGTATGCCGCCCGGTTCCGCGAACTGAGCGCAACCTCCCGGCGTTGCTGAGGGTCACGACCTTCTTTTAATCCGAGGGTCAGGGGTTCGAGCCCCCCACGGCCCACCAATGATTCCGCGGACTTGCCCATTGGCCTCGGTCGGGCCAACCGGACGCCGGCTCGCACTCCGTGAGATCAGCATAGAGGCTGAGAGTTGGTGAAGATCTGGATCGCGTCCTGGCGCGGGGCGTTGATCCCGTCCGAGACGCGAACGCGGATGGTGAAGTTGTCGCCGAAGCACGGAACTACGAAGCGCTCGATGATCTCGTGGCCCCGGCCGATCTCCACGAAGGGCCCGCCTCCCTGTGAGGCCTCCCAGATGATGGTAAGCGGGTCGCCCTCGGGATCGTTGGCCGAGACCCGGAAGCGCACGAAGTGGGCAAAGCCTCCGCTCACCGGCATGGCGTCGAAGCGTTCGCCGTCGCCCGGCTCGACGATTCGGGCGCTCGGCGGTCCGTTCGGACCACCTTCGATCAGGTTGATTACGACCGAATCGCTCGCCATCGCAAATCCGTCGTCGACGACTACTTCGAGGTTCGTCAACCCGAGCGGCACGCCCGAGAAGTCGACGAGTCGGTCGTCGCCACTCTCGAAGGGCACGCCGTCCACGAACCAATCGATGTTGGAGTTCGGAACCCCCTCGGGGTAGCCGGGATCGGAGGCGTCGACACGCAGCACGACCTGCTCGGTCCGCGTGAAGGTTGACCCCTGGGGTGGCGAGGTGATGTTCGCCGTCGGCAGACCATTCTCGATCCGAAACGGGACGGTATCGGAGGCAACGCTTCCGTTGCCGTAGGCCACCGTCAGATCGGCGAAGTAGAAACCGTCACCCCGGACCAGGATCGGTGCGATCAGGCCGGATGCCATGGAAACGATCGGTCCCGACGGGTCGCCCTCGCGGATCGTCCAGTCGGCAGAAGCTACCGTGGTTGCCGGGGCGTAGCTGCGGCCTTCGAAGACGAAGAGTCCTTCAGGCAGGATCTCGGCGCGGCCGGGCGATGCGATCGAAGCGCAGGGGCACACCCGGCTGAGCGTCTCTTGCACGCCCACGCGAGGTGAGATCACCCGATTCACGGTGTCGTCGTCCGGATTGCGACGACCGGTATCCACGAGGATGCTCGCTACATCGCCGGCCGAAATCGAAGGATCGCTCGCGAAGAGCAGCGCGGCCACGCCTGCTGCATACGGGCTGGCAAGGCTCGTGCCGCGCTTCTCCTGGACGGACGAACCGGGAGCGTCGGGGTCCGGTCCAGTTGGGATCAGCCCGGGCGCGAACAGGTCCACGGTGCCGTTGTCGAAGCCGCGATCGGGGGAGCCGAAGTTCGAGTAATCGGCGCGGCCCAGGGAGTCGTGCGCGAGAGCTCCGATGCACAGGACTTCTCCCATCTCGCACGGATAGTTGAAGCCCTCCTCCCAACAGAGGTCGAAGATGCAGGCCGCCGCATCGACGTTGCCCGAGTCGTTTCCTGCCGCCGCTACGAGCACCATTCCCTCCGCGTGGAGGGTTCGAAAGATCGGATCGAAGGGCAGCATGCTCCACTCGAGACCGGCCGGAACCCAGCCGCCGAAGGACATGTTCGCCACGCGGGCGCCGGCGATGCGCGCCTGATCGAGAGCGATCACCGTCGAGAACAGGTCGTAGAGCAGATAGACCGCAATCGCGTCGGCCACCGGGCCGCCCGTCCCGGCGGCGGCGATCTCGTTGTCGACCGCGCCGGCGGCTGCGTTGAGAACGCCCGTTCCGTGCCAGCGGCAGGGATTCCCGCCACCACAGCCATATCGGTTCTCGCTCAGCAGCGGGTCGCTGTCCGCCACGATGCTGAAGGCACGGAAGCCGTCGGGAAAGTCGCCGTTCACATCGGGCCGGAAGCCCATGTCCAGGATGGCAAGCCCCACCCGCTCGCGGAGGGCGCCGGCAGCATCCATCGCGGTCCAAGCTTCGGTCACACCCATACCCTGGGTCGCAGCCTCGGAGAAGTGCACCCAATCGTAGGGATTCCGACTCCAGATCGTCGGCCCAGTGCTCCAGTCGATCCCAGAGATCGGGCCGACGAAGCTCTCGGCCAGGAGGCCGTCGTCGAAGTCCGCTCCGCGCCCGACCCAGTTGATCGCGATCTCGTTGCCTGCGGTCGCTTCGCTCGCCACGAGGGCGAGCAGCCGCAGGCCGGCTTCGCTCGAAACCTGCACGGCGGAGCTCTCCGCGGCGGAGAGTGCATCGACCTGTGAGGCCAGCTCAGACGTCTCGACGACGGAGGTGTCCACACGAATCAGTGAGAAGGCGGTCGCACCCGGTGCGGCCACTGCGAACTCCTCGAGCACGACGCCATTCCAGCGTGCGGCGACCGCGGCGGCGACACTCGTCGGGACGACGATTTCGTCTGCCACGAAATCGCCCTCGTGTCCTCGATGATCCCTCGCGCTGGCGAGCGGTCGGGGCATCGCATCGAAGGTCGGCGGTAGCTGCTCGAGCAAAGGTGCCGTCTCGTCGGGAGCGACGAAGAAGAGGCTCGGACCGGAGCAACCTTGTTCAGGGCCCAGTCCGGCAGAGATCTCGAAGACGCGTTGGCGAGCCAACTCCAGCTGCCGGGCGTGGACCTCGGTCCGTCGTGCCAGGTCCTCGCTCCCGGGTTCCAGTTCGCCATGGAGTCGATGCCCGCGACCCACACCTTGAAAGGCGTGAACCTTCTTGTGGAGCTTCCCGGCGAGCCGCTCGTTGCGAGCTTCGAGCTGCTTGACCCGAGCTTGCGCCCGAGACAGCTCGCGGCAGACGTCGCGTTCACACGACGCCGGCCCGAGGCCGAGGGTGCCGAGCAAGCAGAGCAGGAGGGCAGCGCTCCGGGCGATGGTTCTCGCCTCGAGGACTGCTTGGGGCTTCCGGCCAAGATCGGTGCAACTCATAGTGCTCCCACACCACGTTCGTCTCGACGAGACTCGGTCCGACTCAACGGCTGGTATTCTTTCACACAACCCTCTCAGATTGCAATTCGCCTCGCCGCCGAGACGATTCGCCGTGTTCTGAGCGCCCGCCTACCATCGCCGTGTCGCCCACAAGGAGGCCCCGATGACGACGGATCCCGTCACCGTTGCTCGTGAACTACAGCCTCTGGTGCGCAAAGCCGCTGATGAGGCCGAGCGCGGGAGGCGCCTGCCTGCCCTATCCGCGGGGGTGCGCCCATCCGCCTTTTTCTCTCGGCGCGTTGTGCGTGCGGCACAGTCGCTGACCTCGAAGGGGGCGGGGGCCCCTTGGGGTAGGGGTGCTATGCCGCGGGACCGCGCCCGGGTTCATTTGCTTCTTGCGGCCTGTCGGGCGGAGGAGTCACAACTCGCCCAGGGGGGTGGGGTGCGCCCATTAGCCAGAGCCGGATAGAGCCGGGAGCCGCGATCGGTGCCGCCATGTGCCGCCCCTCGCCGCTGCTCGCCGGCCACTGAGCGTAAGCTCCCGTTATTTCTTGGGCTTCCCGACTTCTGGCAGTCTGAGGGGCAGGGGTTCGATCCCCCTCAGCTCCACCATTCCTTTCGCGGGGTTGCGCGTCTCCCCGATTCCCCAAGACGCCACTGTGGTCAAATTCGTGGCCACTTTGTTCCGCGAACGTACGAGCCAGGAAGTCCGCAGGCACTTCCCACGGCTCGCGGCGAAGCGGATCGACGTACTCATCTCCCTGGTAGCGGGCGTAGTGCTTCTCAGTGGTTGCCACCTGGCGGTGGCCGAGCTGGCGGCTGATGTAGGTCAGCGGCACGCCGAGGGTCAGGAGCTGGCTCGCGAACGTGTCGCGCAGATCCTTCGGGCGACGGAGGCCGACCCCTGCCCGCTTGGCGATTCGTCGCCACTCGCGTGCGCGGAAGTTTGAGGCATCGAGCTCGCCGAGGACCAACACCTCCGGGCCGGGCTCGAAGGCCTCGGGCAGGGTGGGGACGCAACTTCAGGCTATTCTGTCCCCGCGTTGAGTACTTCCCCCGACTCCAATAGGGCAGGGCCTGGTGCCCGGAAGAACGGCCCTTCCAGCGAGGGCGTCCAGCCGGACGGGCCGGCTCGCGAAAAATCGCCGAGGGCTCGGCCGCCCGGCGGCCTCTCGATGGGGGGCTGGAACCTCTGGTACCTGTTCATGGGTGCCTGGCTTCTCTTCCTGCTGGGGCAGTTCTGGTACGAGAGCACCCAGATCGCACCGCTGCCCTACAGCCGATTCCTCGAGTACCAGCAGGAAGGGCGCGTCAGTGATCTGGTGATCGCCAGCGATCGGATCACCGGCAAGATCGTTGAGCCCAAGGAAGGCCAGCCCGAGCGCTTCCGCACCGTGCGCGTGGACCCCGAGCTGGCCGACCGGCTGAAGAAGGACGGTCTCGAGTTCTCGGGTGCCGTGGAGAACACGTGGGTCAGTCGGATGCTCGCGTGGGTGCTGCCGCTCGCACTCATCGTCCTGTTCTGGCTCTTCATGCTGCGGCGTCTCGGGCAAGGCGGAGGGCTCGGCGGCGGCCTCATGTCCGTGGGCAAGAGCAAGGCCAAGATCTACGCCGAGGAGGACGTCAAGGTCAGCTTCGACGACGTGGCCGGTGTCGACGAGGCCAAGGAGGAACTCAAGGAGATCATCGGCTTCCTGCGCGAGCCGGAGCGCTACGGCCGGCTCGGAGCGCGCCTGCCGAAGGGGATCCTGCTGGTGGGGCCACCGGGCACGGGCAAGACCCTGCTGGCCCGGGCGGTCGCCGGGGAAGCGGGCGTCCCGTTCTTCTCCATCAGCGGCAGCGAGTTCGTGGAGATGTTCGTGGGCGTCGGCGCGGCCCGGGTGCGCGACCTCTTCGAGCAGGCACGTGGGCAGGCGCCGTGCATCATCTTCATCGACGAGCTCGATGCGATGGGCCGCGCCCGCGGCATCGGCCCGATGGCCGGTGGCCATGAGGAGAAGGAGCAGACTCTCAACCAGCTTCTCTCGGAACTCGACGGCTTCGACCCCAGCCACGGTGTGGTGCTGCTGGCGGCCACGAACCGGCCGGAGATCCTGGATGCGGCCCTGCTGCGCGCCGGACGCTTCGATCGCCAGATCCTCGTCGACCGGCCCGACAAGAAAGCGCGGGTGGAGATCGTGCAGCTGCACCTGCGAAAGCTGAACCTCGCTCCGGACGCCAAGCCCGAACCCATCGCCGCGCTCACCCCGGGCTTCACCGGCGCCGACCTGGCCAACCTGGTCAACGAGGCGGCCATCATGGCCACACGGAGGGATGCCACCCAGGTCAGCATGGACGACTTCAACCTCGCGATCGAGCGCATCGTGGCCGGCCTCGAGAAGAAGAACCGCTTGCTCAACGTGCACGAGCGCAAGGTCACGGCGTACCACGAGATGGGCCACGCCTTGGTGGCCCGCGCACTCCCCGGCAGCGATCCGGTGCACAAGGTGTCGATCATTCCGCGTGGGATCGGAGCCCTCGGCTACACCATCCAGCGTCCCATCGAGGACCGCTTCCTGATGTCGAGCGGAGAGCTGAGGGACAAGATGACGGTGCTTCTGGGCGGGCGCGCGGCGGAATCCATCGTCTTCGGAGAGATGTCCACCGGCGCCGCCGACGATCTGGCCAAGGCCACCAACATCGCCCGCAGCATGGTCACGCGGTATGGGATGGACGAGAGCCTCGGCATGGTGTCACTCGAAAGCGAGCGCTCGACCTTTCTTCAGACGCCCGGCGAGTATCTCGACACGCGCCGTGACTACTCCGAGCAGACCGCTCGAGAGGTGGACTGCGCCGTCCGCGACCTCATCACCCAGGCCTTCGAGCGCGCCGTCTGCATCCTGGAGACCCACCGCGACGCCCTCGCCGAGAGCGCGGAACGGCTGCTCGAGAAAGAGACGCTCAGCGGCGACGAGCTCCCACAGTTGAGCTCAGAGACAGGCTGATCCGCCTTTCAAGCCTCGAGATCGGACCCGAAGCGCTTCGCCAGGTCTCGTCGGGTCTTCCACAGGCCGCCTTTTCGGTGAAGTTCGTGACACCCGCGCCCTAGTCTGCGTCGGCGTAGGCGCACCTAGAACACCGTGGTGCTTCAGCGCAACGCGTGCCTTGTTGAGCCGCTGCATGGCGGACCGGTTTGCTAGGACCGCGCCTAGAGAATTCTCGATCCGGTCGAAGTACTCCATGAAACCGAGGCCGGGCTTCGCGATGTTGAAGTGTTCAGCGGAGAGGTGGAGGAAGAACCCCCGTTGTGGCCCCCGCAGGGGTTTGTCACAACGCCCCCACTCGGCCCGGGTGCAAGAACGCAGCTTGAATGCCCTATCCGCCTTCGTCGAACTCAGCTGTACAAACTGTCACGGCGTTGTCGGCGGGCCGAGTGGTCCACAGGGACTGCGCACGCATCCGCCTCTCGTGCTTGGCGGCGAAGTGTCGCGCATCGAGACCTACGGGCAGCTCTTGACCTCGATCATCAATCCGTCCCACGACATCTCGAGGCGCTTCCCGCGAGAGCACACGGAAGAGGGAGACGGATCTCGCATGCACGACGCGAACGACACCATGACCGTCGCGCAGCTGATCGATCTCACCGCGTACCTACATTCGAAGTACGAGCGGCGTCGCTACCCGGACTACGTTCGCTAGGCGTTCGCGAAGTCTCGGAACTCCCGGCCGACTGCAGGAAGTTCTGGCCCCTCGCGCTGTGGCGTATCGCCACCGGGCGAGGCCTTTGGTCTCACCCCCGCAGCTCTCCACGCCTTGCGTGCTCGGAGAGACCGCGAGTCAGCGTGGCACGGGAGATGCAGCTCAGGAAGTTCAGGGAGGTAGGAGAGCGTGACTGTAGAGCGAAGCCTGGACCTTGAGATCGAAACAGGACAGGACGGGGAGGAGGGGCCTAGCGCTCGCATCGCCGTGGTCCGTGTACACGGGTGCACAAGGGATGGCAGCGCGGACACGATTACCGCCTCCTGTCGAGTGATGGGAGCGCTTGAGCGCGAGGTCGCTCGACTTCATGCCGAACTCGATGCTGCGCTCGGTCGCGCAGCGGAGGTGTTTGGCGCAGACGCGCCGTCAGCCCGCGAGCAGACGCCATCCGCTGCGCGCTCCGCCGCAGAAGAACACAAGCCGAGTCACATCCAGCTCGATCTGACGGTCGGCGACGTGATGACACGTGACGTTCGAACGGTCGGGCGCAACGATCGCCTGGCCAAGGCGAGCGAGCAGATGCGAAGCGGTGAGCTCCGCCACCTCGTCGTTCTCGACGAGGATGGAAACGTCGCCGGTGTGCTCAGCGACCGCGACCTGGCGTTCAACGCGTTGTCGTGGTCGCTCGGTCAGTCGGAGCACGCACACGAGCAAGCGTTGGATCACTTCACCGTCAAAGAAACGATGAAAGCGGACGTCGTGTCGATCGACTCCTCGGCGCCGTTGGAGGAGGCTGCGCGGCGGATGAGCCGGGAACAGATCGGGTGCCTCCCTGTGGTTGACTCCGATGAGCTGGTCGGAATCATCGCGGCGAGCGATTTCCTACAGCTATTCAGCTGAGACCGACGGGAGTTCCTGGTGAGATCGACCGTCTCGTTGTATTCGGGGCCACCCGCCGTGAAGCCGAGCGTTTCGCGGATCCTGCGGCACATCGTGTCCGCCGCTACGGCTTCGCCGTGCGTGAGAAGGACGCAGTTCGACTCGCATAGTGAGTGGTCGCTCTGGTCTCGCGACTAGCGTTTCGTCGACCGCACTCGCAGCTAGAGGCGTTGCGCCGCTCCGCGGGACTCGTTGTCGCGCCCGACTTAATCGTTCATCGTATGCCGCTCTACGCCGCTGCTCGCCGGTCACTCAGTCGTAGATGACTGATCTTCCTCTGTTTCGGATTCTCTTCCCAAGCTGAGGGTCGCCGGTTCAAGACGCGTCTCGCAAACGTGGTGTGAGCCGGGACGAGAGACCCTGCTCGTATCCTCGCGTGTGGTCAAAACTGTGGCCAATCGGGATCGCAAAGAGGCCTATCGGCGGGTATCCGCGGCTTGCAAGTTCCCTAAGTCATTGATTTCGCTTCTTGGCGGATGCTCTGGCAGTCTGAGGGTCAGGGGTTCGATCCCCCTCAGCTCCACCATTCTTTTCACGGGGTTGGCGAGATCATCGCCAACCCCGTTTTCGTTCGGAGCCGGATAGAGCCGGTTCGCGCCGTCCGATACGCCGATGCCGGGGAGCGAGGGCTAGCGGGGGGTTCGTCTCGCGAAGCGCGTGCGCACGCGGCGGCGCACCCGTCTCAACTCGCGCCGGGCGCGCATGAGCTCGCGGCCCGGATGGCGGCGAAGGCCGAGCAGGATCTCGGCGGTCCGCTGGGCCTCGCGGTCGCCGCGCCGGCGAGCCTCCTCGAGGATTGCTCCCCAGAAGCTCGACGAGACCACGATCCGCGCGCGGCGCAGGGCCCGGTGGTCGAGGGCGTCGTCGAAGGGGCCTTCGCCCGGAGCGACGTCGGCCAGCTCCAGCTCCATCCGCAGGCGCAGGCACTTCCCGCACTGGCCGCAGTTCTCGACCCGGTGGGGCCGCCGCCAGCAGACGCGCACGCCGCGCAGCAGGTCCGGCCGCTTCTCTGCCAGCTCGCGCGCCCGCTCGATCCGGCTGGCGTGGCTGCCGTCGAGCTCGAAGCGGATCCTCGGCGTCGACCAGTTGCCCTCGATCCACGGGTGGGAGCCGTGCGCCCCGCCGTCCTCGAGCCGCCAGCTCGACGCGATCACCATCTTGCCCACCTGGCCGGCCAGCCCCTGTCCGAAGCTCGTGAGCAGGCTGCCGAGCTGGAACGTCTCGGAGAAGTGCTGGCGCGGTCCGCGGGCGTCGAAGCGCTGCTGGGCCGCGCGGTTGAGCTGGCGACGCCCGTTGCCACGCAGCTCCACCAACTCGAGGCCCGCGGCGTCGGCGACGGCCCGGGCGCGGCTCGCCAGCTCGGCCAGGACGCCGGATGCATCCAGGTTGAGGTCGAAACCGTGGATGTAGACGAGGTGGGTGAGCTCGGTCTGACGCCGCATGAGCGTCCAGCGGCTGTCGAGGCCGTGGGAGAAGAACGACCCGATCGTCGGCGGCGCCACAGCGTCAGCGTCGTCGGCCACCTCGGCGGCTCGGATCTCGACGCGCTCGAGGCGCGGGTGGAACGCGGCGAGCACCGGACCGACGCTCTCGTTCGCGGCGTCGAGCAGCGAGCGCGAGACCGGGGCATCGATGTGGAGATCCTCGTGGAGAGCCATCGCCGGCACGAGCAGCATCGGGAGGAAGACGTCGCCCGGAGCAGGGTGGGGCCCGGCATCGGGGAACTGCAGGTAGACGGGGACGCGGCCCCCGTCCGCGAAGGCCGCCGCGCCGGCGATCTCACGCTGGCCATCTCCGATCGATTGCTCGACGACGTCGATCGCACGCACGCAGCGAGCCTATCAGGTGTCTCACCGGCCGACCCCGCCCTAAGTCATTGATTTCGCTTCTTCGCGGGTGCTCTCGCCGCCTGAGCGTCAGAGTTCCATCCCGCTCAGCTCCACCATCCACTCTTCGAAGGGCCGCCGGCATCGCCGCGCGGCCCTTCGTTTTTCAGCCGAGCACGCGGCGGGGGGAGCGGGTCTGCGGTATCCCTTGCCGCCTACTGCGTATTGCCTGCCATCCCAATCTTTCGAGGAGAACCGCGTGCGAACCTTCGCCACCCTTCTGCTTTCCCTGACCCTCTTGGCCCCCGGCGTTGCCAGTGCCGATGGCCTCACCCGGAACCTCTCGGGCCTCTCCGATGCCGAGCTGGACTCGCGCATCGCCTTCATCGAGGACCGCCTCAACGGCGGCGAGAAGCACGCCAAGTACTGGCAGCATGGATGGACCGGCGTGTACGGCGCGGGCATGGTGATCGGAACCCTGCAGGCTTCGCTCACCGACAGCGGGAAGAACCGCGCCAACTACATCACCACCGCCGTGAAGGCCACGATCGGCACGACGCGCCTGCTGTTGCGCCCCCACCCGGGTCGCAACGGCGCCGACGAGCTGGACGCGAGCCTGCGGGCAACGTCGGCCTGAACCTCGTGGGCATGGGCTTCATCCTGGGCCTCGGCCACGGAGCGGACGCCGCAGAATCCTTTGGCGTCGGCGTCGCGGTCGGGACGGCTCACATCCTGAGCGCCCCGAAGCGCGGCATTGCCGACCTCGACGAGTACCAGACCCACTTCGGCATGAAGACCGGAAAGCGCTTCGACTGGAACATCACGCCGACGCTCGGTGGCGCCGCCCTGAACGTGACGTTCTAAGGGGCTCAGCCCGGCGGCGCGTGGCCTCCCAGGAGGCTCATCCCAGCGGCGTCGCCTCGAGCCGGTCGAAGGGGTCCGCGTGGTCGCGGATCCATGCATCGAGTTCCGCCCGGAGTTCGCGCATCCGTCCGGCGCGTCCGGCGTCCGCCGCGAGGTTCACGAGTTCGTGGGGGTCGTTGCGGAGGTCGTAGAGTTCTTCGCCGTGGCCGATGTAGACGTTGAGCTTCCAGTCCGGCGTACGGATCATCCGGATCGGGTTCAGCCACCCCTGCTTGCCGAAGTACTGGCCGACCACATAGTCGCGGCTCGGCCGGGCACCCTGCCCGGTCAGGATCGCGCGCGCGGATCGTCCATGACACTCGGGGGGGTCGAGCCCCGCGAGGTCGAGCAGGGTCGGGACCGTATCGACGTTGACCCAATCGTAGTCGGCGACACGCTGGGGCCCGACGCCCGCGAACGCCTCGGGCACGCGGACGGTCATGGGGATTCGGACCACATGCTCGTACATGAACGGCCCCTTGAAGACGAGCTTGTGCTGGGTGTCCATCTCCCCGTGGTCGGAGGTGTTGAGGACGACGGTGCTCTCCCAGAGACCCAGCGCCTTCAAGATCCGGACGACCGAACCCAGGTGGCGGTCGTAGAGCTCGACCTTGCCCCGATAGAACTCGCGATACGCCTCCCAGACAGGCTGAGCTCGCCCCCAGATCACCCGGCCCTGGTCACCGGTCATGAATTGCTCCTGCGGGGCCGGCTTGCCCTCGAAGCGCTCGCGACGCCACGACTCGCCGAGGGGCGCCCCGGTGGCGGTCGCCCCCGGTGGGACGTCCGGCGAGAAGGCGTAGACATCGTGCGGATCCACGTACATCAGGAACAGGGCGAAGGGCTTCTCGCTCTGCGCATGGCGATGAAGGAAGTCGAGCGCCCGGCCCGTGGTGGCCGGGTCGACGCCCGCGGTGTTGCGTTCATCCCAGCCAGAGTTCCCGAGCGGCTCGTTGCCGAGGTGCCACTTCCCGAAGTAGCCCGTGTGATAGCCGCCTCGCTGTAGCGCCGGGCCGATCGTCTCCATCGCCAGAGCGGGGCCCCCGACGGCGCCCTCGTTGTTCATCACCCGCGTGTGGTGTGGATAGAAGCCGGTCAACATGGCGGACCGGCTGGGTGAGCACTGCGGCGAAGCGCAGAACGCCCGCTCGAAGACCGTCGACTCGAGGGCGAGCGCGTCTGCGTTCGGCGTATCGAAGAACTCGTCCACGAAGCCCATCGCCTGCCAGTGCTGTTGGTCGGAACACAGGACGAGGAGGTTCGGTTTGTGTTCCGGAGCGCGCCCACAGCCGAACGGGACGGCACTGGCCGCCGCGGCAAGAGCGGACCTGCGAACGAACTCCCGACGCGAGAGGGGCGGCGCGACCATGGGCGTACGAGGACCGTGCCAGAGAAGGTTCACCCACGCAACGAACGCCGCACGCTCCTCGCACGGATCGGAGCTGGCCGGTACCCTCGACCGATGGCTCCCCGACCGCGTGGCAACATGCCGTCCGACCGGCTGTTGCACGCCGTCGTCGCCGGCCTCGCGGGCTGGACGCTCCTCGCAAACGGGACGGTCTTCTTCGGCGGCTCACTCGACGCGCTGCTGACGATGGCCGCGATCGCGCTGATCGCGGGGATCGGGTTCGCGCGCCACCTACGCTCCCGCGAGGCGTCGACCGCAGAATTCCCCGAGCCGGCCATCGCGGCGGAGAGCGACGCACCGCGTTGGCTGCGACTCGCCGTCGCAGCCTCTGCGGGCGGTCTGGCGGCGGCGTTCGCCGTGACGCGCGACCTCCCACCCATCTGGCTGGGCGCCGTCGCCACCGTGGCCGCCACCGCGGTGTGGCAGTGGACTCGCGAGGGGGGCACGCCGCCGATGGGCGCCCCGAGCCCAGCGAGCGCGGGTGACTCGGCACGCCTCTGGGCACTGGCTGTGGCGGGCGCAGCCATCCCTCTCTTTCTCCATCGCCCCGACCTCGACGATGCGTTCTACCTGGGTGTCGCCGTCGCGGCCGCCGATCATCCGGGCGCAGCGCTGCTCGCATCGGACCCGCTGCACGGGATCCCGGGCGCCCCGTTCGTACCCTCCTTCTACAAGCTCCACTCGATCGAGCTCCTGGTCGCGGCCTTCGCGCGGCTTTCTCCCTTGCGAGCACTCGACGTGGCCCACGTCCTGCTCCCCGCGGCCGGCGGTGCGCTGGTCGTCCTGGCCCACGCTCGGTTGCTCCGACTCCTCGTACCGGGCCGCTGGTGGCAGGCGACGGCGACGGTGATCGTGTTGCTGCTCTTTCTGGGCGAGACGCACCAGAGTTATGGGAGCTTCTCGTTCGTCCGGCTCCATCAGGGAAAGGGCATCCTGCTGGCAGCGTGGGTCCCGCTGCTGGTCGCGTTCGGTCTCGAGTTCGCAGCTCGGCCGACGTGGCGACGATGGGCACGGCTATTCGGTGCTCAGACGGCTGCGATGGGCCTCTCTTCGACCGCGCTCTGGCTGGCCCCCGCTGCCGTCGCACTGGCGGTTGCGAGCGCGAGTCGCCCAACCGTCCGCGGCCTTCGCACCGTGGCGCTCGGCGTCGTGAGCTCCGTCTACGTCGTGGCGTGCGCATTGGCCATCCGCAGCTCGACCCAGGCGCGGATCGAATCCCTCGGCGACGAGGCCACGCAGCTCGCGGACGCGGGCCTGGCGCTCTCGATCGTGCTCGGGGCCGGGTGGGTCGCCCCGCTCTGGCTCGCCGTCCTCGTGGGCGGCTGGGCCGTCGCGCGATCGCCCTCACACCGTGCGCTCACCTCGCCCTACACGTTGGGCTTCCTGTTGCTCGTCTGGAACCCGTTCACGGCCGAGTTCGTGGCAGCCCAGCTCGTCGGCTACCCGACGTACTGGCGGGTCTTCTGGCTGCTCCCGCTCCCCGCGCTGATGGCGGCGACCCTCACCTGGCCGCTCGAAGCGATCCGGCCGTCTCTCGCCGCGTCCGCAGTGACCGTTGCACTCCTCCTCGGCGTCGGCGTCTGGGCGCCGTCCCACCCGACCTGGTCCGCGCAGAACTGGGCCCGCGTCGCCCTGCCCGGCTGGAAGGTGCCGGAGGCCGAGATGCGGGCCGCGCGCCTCCTCGCCGCGCACGCACCCGCGGGCAGTGCGGTCCTGGCCCCGCTGACGGTCGGCCCGTGGATCCCCACGCTGCACGGCCACCCCGCTCCACTCGTAGTTCGGCCCGGCTACCTCGCGCTTCTCCGCGGCACGGTCGACGACGCCGTGCTGCATCAGCGCCTCGAGCTGGCCGCCCTCGCCTCGGGTCGAGGCGATCTGATCGCTTCGACCCTGCTCGCGGGAATCCAGAGCTTCGACCTTCAAGCGGTGTGCCTGACCGAACAGGCGGCAGACGGACGGGACATCCGGGTCGCCCTCGAGCAGGCCTCGTTCGATCGCGTGGAGCAGACCCCCGGGTTCGAGGTCTGGGCCCGGCGCCAGCGCTGAGCCCGCTCGCCTCGGGGGGGGGCGAGCCTACGACCGAGGACGTCCGAGCGGGTCGCTCTCGACCACCTCGGAAATCACCATCCGCCCCTCACCGGGCGCGACGAGGGGCAGCGTCTTGATGAGCCGCTCGATCACCGCCGGTGCGCCCGGCCAGAGCCGGACGAACTCGAGATAGAGGCCGCGCTCGCCGTCGTCCCGGGCGACGCGCGCCTCGAGCCGCAGCGGCGGGATGTCGCCGTGGCCGTAGAGGTCGAGCTTCAACGACGCGCCGAGTTCGACGCGCGGCTCCGGGTCGACCTGCATGCCCTTGGGCGAGAGGTTCGTGCCCATCAGGACGAGCTGCGCGCCGTCGACGCGCCCGTGGACGGCCTTCGTATAGATGCCCCGCGGCAGTCGGCGCCGCTCGCCGCCGTCCGAGGCTTCATCGGGCGCCTCGATCGGCTCCGGCCCCCCCCGCTTCGGCACGTCGATGGGCGCTGCCGTCTTGCGCGCGCGCGAGACGACACCTGCCGCCAGCCGTTGGTGGGCATCGGGCGGGAGCTCCCCGAAGTCGATGGCCACGGCCTGCTCTCCGGGCTGGCCCGACGCGGCCGCTTCGCTCCGCACGACGTGGCCCTTCAGACCGAGCTTCCGGCCGAGGCCGAGTTCTTCGGGTAGGAAGACCTTGATCCGCTTCCCGCCCGTGAGAACGCGGTCCATCAGCAGGCTGCAACCGCCCACCGAGAACTCGAGCAGGAGTGCCTGGCGCGCCTTCCAGCCCACGCGGTAGCGGACCGGAATCGTCGCGTTCACCCGGCGCAGGCGTCGGCGCTCGGGGCCGCGGTAGATCATGTGGAGCACGAGGAGCCGAAGCGCCGCGGGATGCACCGGGCGCCGCAGCACGAAATCGACGCCGTGGGCTTCGAGCTTGCGACGCAGGGTCTTGCCGGCGCCGGCGCCGTCGCAGATCGCGATCCGCGCCACCGAGTCCGGCCCGCCGGGAAGTTCGAAGCGCAACAGCCGCGCGGGCGTTCCGATCAGAAGAGGCGCAGCGGCGGGCTGCGAGCCCCTCGCCAGCACCTCGAGCCACTCCACTTCGAACTCGCCCAACAGGGCGGCCACGTCGGACAGCTCACCGTCGTGGAGCAGGAGCACCTCGACCGGGGCATTCATCACTGGACCTCCGAACGGACGGCCGAACCCCGGAGGGAACGGCCCAACTTTTCATCGGTCGTTCGGCGGTCGGTCTTGCGCAGGAATGAAGCGTCGGGGGAAACCCCGAGCCGCCTCGGGCGGCGCCGCAGCGGATGAGCGCTAGACGGCGCGGTAACCGAAGGGCCCTTGCCGGCGCCAGGCTCGCACGAGCATCCCGGCCGCGCACAGGTGCGACAGCAGACCGAGCAGCACCATCGCTTCGAAGGCCACGCCCAACAGCGCGCCGCAGCCGATCCCGAACAGCCGGAGATCGCGGCGACGCAGGCGGTTGAGGACATCGTTGGGATACTCGCGCCCGTGTCGGAGGGCGTACTCCTTGGTCACGTAGCTGGCGAACAGGAAGCCCGTCATGGCGAGCGAGCCGCCGAGCCAGATCCGCAGGCCCGCGCCGGGGAACATCGACGCCTCGGCCACCGTCACCGCCAGCACGACCGCCATGTCGGCGTAGCGATCGAGCACGGTGTCGAGCCAATCGCCGCGGGCCGTCACCTGATGGGTGAGGCGCGCGAGGGCATGGTCGCAGCCATCGGCCACGGCCGCCGCCAACACCAAGATCGCACCGATGAAGCTCAGGGCGTACTCCCCCGCCGCGAGGAAACCGGCGCCGATGAGCGCGGCGAAGAAGCTTGCCACCGTGACGTGGCTCGGGCTCACGTCGCGGTCGGCAAGCCGCGAGGTCAGACCGATCGAGAGCGGACGCGTGACGTGGGCCGTCACGAAGCCATCGGACCGGCCGCGAGCCAACGAGCCGAGCAACCGCCGCCGTGCGAGGCGCAGGCCCCCGGGCGTCGCCACGTCGGCCCAGGGTTCGCCCGTGACGGCAGCGGCTCGGACCTGGCCGCGTCCGACCAGGCGGCGCAGCCCGTCCACCAGGGAGTGTCGCCCGCCCTGGGCTTCGGCATCGACCGCGTCGAACAGATCCCGCGGGCAGAGCAACGCGCCGGCCTCGGCCGCCGTCCACCAGCGCAGCTCGGGGCCCACGCGCGTCACCTCTTCGCCGGCCAGGCCGACGCGGCGAGCGCGCTCGGGGTCGGGCAACGCGGCCCGGTCGCGATCGACGGCCATCCGCAACTCACCGGGGCCCAGGGGGTCGGCGAGCAATCGATCCAGCAAGCCCGGCGTGATCAGGTGGTCGCCGCGCAGGAGCAGGAAAGGGCTCACCGGGACGCGTGTGCGCGCACGCGCCAGCATGGCGCCGCTGCCGAGCCGCCAGTCCGGGGCTTCGACGAACTCGATACGGCAGCCTCGGCGGATCGCGATCCGCTCGTAGAGGGCGCGGACTTCAGCCGGCCCGGGCCCGAGCACGACGACGAAGCGATCGATGCCGGCCGTCTGCCCCGTGGCCACGGTGCGTTCGGCGAGGGAGAGGCCGAGGACACGATGCAGGGGCCACGGCCGGCCCTCCTGGCCCGCCGAGAGCCAGCGGTCTTCGGCGGCACGCTCGCCGGCCGCGAGGATGACCGCGCAGGAGGGCTGAGCCCGCTCGTCTTCGGCGGAGGGGGGCGGGGCAACGGTTCCGCGCGGCTGACGCATCCAGTCCTCAGTCCCTCGGCGCAAGCTGACCGCTTGCGCCCGCCGACGATACCACCCCGTCCGGGCGGCGGCCCGCGGGCTCGCGAGTGGCCTCGGCTTCTCGTGGATGCAGTGAACGGGCGTCATCGTCGCGCTGCACCTGCAGCCCGCGTTGGCGGTGGACTGGCGAAACGGCGCCAGGGCAGCGTCCTGAGCGCTCTCCGCCCATCCCGTGTTGGCGCGCTCTTTGCACAAAGCAAGGGCACCCCTCGACCTGATGCGCCCGACAACAGGGAGGTTTCCATGTTCCTTCGAATGCTCGCGCTTCTGGTGGCCCTGCCGCTCGTGATGACGAGCCCAGCTCGCGCGGAAGAGCCGCGAACCGAGGCCATCCGTTACGAAGTGCCCGGCAACGTGCCGCTCCTGAGCAAGGACTGGCAGCTGGAAGCGACCGTTCCGGTGCTGCTCACGGATGATCGCCTGAGCCCGCGCCGCGTGGTGGTTCGCTCCGGCGAGACCGTCCGCTGGCGCAGCATGGCTCGCCAGGGTTCGCAGATCGTCTTCGACCGCGACGTCGCCCGCTCGATGGTCTGCCACTCGCTGGTGAACTTCGAACTCGACGGCGGCACCCTGCGCTCGGCCGAGATCCACACGGGGGACACGTCGAGCTTCTGCCGCCTGTCGCCGGGGACCTACCGCTACCGCGTGGAGCGGACGGGGCCCGAGCACTACCCGACGGCCGGGGGGCGACAGCTCTCGACCCGCCTGCGGGGCGAGATCGTGGTGCTCGAAGCCGGGCCGGCCGGGAACCCGGCCGCCGCCGTGGCCCAGCGCTAGGCCCGCCAGGCCGCGCGTCACTCCCGCGGCCCGCCTGGCCCCAGCGAGGTGGCCCTAGCGAGATGGCCCTAGCGAGATGGCCCTAGCGAGACCGGCGCAGACGAGCCCGGCGGGTGGGACCCGGAGTCCCACCCGCCGGTTTCCTCCCATCGATGCCTCTGCCATTCTCCCTGTGAATTCGGGGCCCTGGGGAAGCGTCTTCCCTCGGTACCCCGAGAGGAGGCCGAGGCATTGCAGCAGCGACAGCAGCAGACGACGAAGCGGACGACGGCACGAGCGTTCTGGCTGACGGCCCTGGCGGTCGCCCTGGCTGCGGCCGCCCCGGTCCGGGCCCAGGAAGACGCCCTCCCCTCCAGCGGGCCGAGCGCCGACGAGATCGAAGCCTGCGTGCGGGCCAACCTGCCGTCGAAGTCGAGCATCCAGGAGATCAGCTTCCGGGTGATCGGCAAGGGCGGGATGACCAGCGACTCCAAGCTCAAGATCCACTGGCAGATGGGGGACGACCAACTCTCGAAGGTGGTGCTGCGCTTCGAGCAGCCCCTCGACATGCGCGGCTCGGCCTTGTTGCTGATCGAGAAGCCCGGGCGCAACGACATGTTCATGTATCTGCCGGAGCTGAAGCGCACGCGCCGGGTCACCGGCCCGAGCCTGTCGGGTGGGATGTTCGGCTCGGACTTCACCTATTCGCAGTTCGAACGGCTCCAGGGCATCGCCCGGGACGTCTCCGTCTCGCGAATGCCGGACGCCGAGGTGGACGGGACGCCCGTCTACGTCCTGGCCCACGAGCCCGCGGACGACCCCGAGTTCGACTACGTGTTGAGCTACATCGATCAGAAGCGCTGCGTGCCGCTGAAGACCGAGTTCTTCGAGAACGGGCGCAGCCTGCGCAAGGTGCTCGAATCCGACCCCTCCGGCATCAGCCAGGTCGGCAAGCAGTGGATCCCGCATCGCATGGTGATGAAGGACCTGCTGAAGGGCTCGTCGACGGAGTTCAACGTCGACTCGATCCAGGTGAATGCCAAGATCCATCGCAGGATGTTCACCCAGAGCAGCCTCGGCCAGGGGAACTGAGCGGCCGAGGGCACGCTCCAGACCGGGGGGGGCACGATGTTGCAACGCATGGCCTGGAGCGCTCTCGCGGCCCTGAGCCTTGCCGCGCCCTTGGCCTGCCTGCCTTCCCTCCCGGCCTCTGCATCGGGCCCGACAGCCCCCGACCTGGAGAGCCTCGACCGCGGCCTCTACGAGGCGAGCGGCGCCGTGGCACCGCGACACCCCGTGACGGGTCGCCCCGTCTTCAACGTCGTGCCCGAAGGCCTCGAGATCCGCCTCGCCCGCGACTTCTGGGCTCAATACGAGAAGGAAGCCCGCGAACGCGGCGCCGCCGTCGACCCGCGCGGCCCGCGCCTCTCACGCATCCGCTCGCTCTTCACGGAACTCACCGCCGTTGCCCACCGGCCGCAGCTTCCGTGGGAGGCCCACCTCGTGGAGGACGCTGCCCCCAACGCCTTCACGGCCGGCGGCGGGCTGGTGGTGGTGCTCTCGGGCCTGTTCGACTCCGGCATGGTCGAGGACGACGACCCAGAGAGCCTGGCCGCCGTGCTGGCCCATGAAGTGGCGCACGTCGCCCTGCTCCACCCGCCGACCCGGGTGACGTGGCTCGGTGTCGGCGGTGTCGTGTCTCCGGGGGCGAAGGATCCCTACTACCGTGCGGCCTACACCCTGGAGCAGGAGGCCGAGGCCGACCGCCTCAGCGTCCTCTACCTCGCGCTCGCGGGCATCGACCCGCTCTCGGCAGCCCGCCTCTGGAGCCGGGTGGCAGAACGTTTCGAGGAGTCGCCCGGCCGGGCGGGCTACCTCCACGATCACCCGGTGAATGCCGAGCGCGTCTGGATCACGCGCGAGGCCGCCCGAAAGGTCGCGCCCTACCGCAAGCGCGGCCGCAACCCAAACGCCCGCGCGATCCTGGCCGACAACGTCCTCTACCCGCGCGCTCCGGAGGCGGCCTACCGGCCGGGCGACGGCGTGGCGCGGGCGGCGACGGCGATGATCGACAGCTTCCGACTCCATCAGCGCGCCTCGCGCTCCCGCGACGCGCGACGCGCTGCCGCCAGCGCCCAGGCTCAGGTCCGCGTCATCGGCACCTGGGACGGCTCGGGCCCCGACGGAGGCCCCGGGCTGGTTCTCGATGTCTGGAACGGCGCCGATCGCGTGGTCGACGGGCTGTCGATGTCGCTCGGGTATTGGAGCCGCGGCGCCCTCGTCTACCTCGAGGACTGCCACGCGGAGGTTTTGATCGCGCCGCGCAGCACGCGCACGGTCCGTTGCACCCGCCAAGGCGTGGAAGCCGACCGAATCGAACCTCGTGTGACCGAAGTCTCCTGGCGCTAGCGAGCGTTCAGTCGACGTAGCCGAGGGCACGGAGGCGCGCGCGATCGTCTTCGGACAGTTCTGGCGCCACGCCGCCCGGTCGAGGGTTTGCAGCCCGGAAGGCGCGCAGCCGAGCCTGGAGGTTGGCCAACCGTTCCGGCTCTCGCGCGGCGAGGTTCTCGCGCTCGGCGGGGTCGCGTTCGAGGTGATAGAGCTCGCGGCGGCCGTCGCGATTGCCCTCGATGTACTTCCACGGCCCGACGCGCACGCCGAGCTGCGAACCATCCACCATGGCGCGCCGCACCCGGCGCCGGCCCGGATAGTGCTGCCGGTAGAGGAACACGGGCCGATCGGGTTCCAGTATCCCCTGCCCGGCCAAGAACGGGGCCAGGCTGCGCCCAGGGGGGGCTCCGGTTCGTTCGCCGCCCGGGTCGATCCAGTCGAGGATCGTCGGGAAGACGTCCACCGCTTCCACGGCGGCATCGCTCACCCGGCCCGACGCAATGCCGGGCCCGCGGAAGACGAGGACGCTGCGCACGGACTCCTCGTAGAGGTTCACGCTGTGCTCCGCGTCATCGTGGTCGGCGAGCCCCTGCCCATGGTCGGACGTCACCACCACGAGCGTACGCTCGGCCAGACCGAGGCCGGCGAGGCCATCGAGCAACGCGCCGAGTTCGCGATCCACGCCGGCGATCTCGGCGTCGTAGCGGGTGATGTCCTCTGCGGATGCACCCGGCACGACCGGGCCGCCCCTCGACACGGGCGTCATAGGCGCCCCCTGCGCCGCCGATTCGATCCGGCGAAGATCCTCGGGCGCCGGGTCGTAGGGCTTGTGCGCATCGAAGTAGTGGACGAAGACGAAGAACGGGGCACGGCCGCCGTGCTCGCCCAACCACTCCAGGGTCAGCCGCGTGGTTTCACGGCCGGAGCGGTCGAAGCCGCCCTCGGGCACCGGGTGGCCCTGCCACGCCTCCATGGGGAGCGAGGACGTCTCGCGCCGGAAGTCCTCGTCCCAATCCGTGAAGCCCTGGGCGAAGCCGAAACGGCGGGCCAGGACAAAGGAGCCGAGGAATCCCGCCGTGCGATAGCCACGACGCTCCAGGTGTTCGGCCAGGGTCGTCGCGTCCTCCACAAGGGGGAAGCCATTGCGGGCCACACCGTGGGCCGGCGCGTAGCGCCCGGTGAAGAGCGTGGCATGGCTCGGCCCCGTGGTGCTCGTCATCGCATAGGCCCGGCGGAACACGCCCTCGCTGGCCAGGGCCTCGAGCCGCGGTGTGGTCGGGCCGGGATAGCCGAGGAGCGAGGTGTGGTCGGCGCGGACCGTGTCCAGCGAGACCAGCAGCAGGTTCGTGCGACTCTCGTCCGACGCGCCGCCCGTGCGGCTGTCCTCGGAGCCGCCACCCGAGCAGCCGAGCCCGAAGACGACCGCAAGGGCCACCGTCGAGATCCGCCACGACTTGCGCCGACGCATGCTTCTCTCACCCGCAAGTTCGAAGTGAACCGAAGGCCGATCATCGCACATCGACGGGCCCATTCAGCCGACGACGATCTTGACCTCTCGCAAGAAGTCAGCGAGATCGGAAACGCCGCGTCCGAGACCCGGGAGGTCGTCGTCGTTTGCTGCCGCCTGAAGCGTGCGGCCGAGCTCGGCCAACTCGGCGAAGCCCTGTGAGAGGCCCGAGATCTCGAGCGCGTGCGCCACGGTTCGAACGGAATCGAGATCCCCGGCCTCGAGTGCGAAGCGGAGGCCGGCGAGGTCGTTGTGACGCTCGTGGAGGTAGAGCTCGATCTCCTCCAAGCTCGCGCCGTCGACTCTCAGAAGTCGCCCGCGATGTTTTGGCGCGTGGCGTGAGACCGCAGCCAGCAGAGCTTCCGGACGGACCGGCTTCACCAAGTGGTCGTCGCAGCCCGCATCGAGACATGCGCGGATGTCTTCCGGGCTCTCCGAGCCCGTCAACGCCAGGATCGGGACCGGCGGACGGCCCGCCTCGGCTTCGAAGTATCGAATCACACGCGTGGCTTTGAGACCGTTGCGCTCGGGCATCTGGATGTCCATCAGCACGACTTCGAAGTCGCCGTCGCGGAACATCGCTTCGGCCGCGCAGCCGTCGGCAGCCGTCTCGACGAGGTAGCCGGCACCTCGCAGCACCTCAGCTGTCGCCTCTCGGGGCTCCGCCGAGTCGTCCACGACCAGGATCCGGAGGCTGCCGTCCCCGCCCATCTCCGGGCCTGCGGCGGGCAAGACGCCCCCGGGCGGGAGGGTTCGCTCGCCAGCGAGTTCGCCGCCCGACGCGTCGCGGCCGAGGAGCCCGTCGACGCGACCGAGCAGGCTCTCGCTGGCCCGAAGGAAGGAGCGCACATAGCCTTCCTGCTCCTTCGTCAATTCGGTCTCGAGCAACAGGTCGGCCATCCCGAGCACGGTGTGGATCGGTGTCCGGAGTTCCTGGGCCAGCTCTGCCACCAGCTCCGAGCGGTCGCTCGAAGAATCGGCGACGCGGCCGCGTGCCGCGCTCAACTCTCGCGCGAGGCGGCCGTACTCGACGCCGTGTCGCATCGCGCGGATCAAGGTGTCGCCGCTCATCTGACCTTTGATCAGGTGGTCTCGCGCGCCCTGGGAGAGCAGGCGCGCACCGACCTCGGACTCGCTGAAGCTGCTGAAGACGATCACCGGAAGCTCGGGGTGACGTTCGAGCAGCGACTCGACGGCCCACGGGCCCGGCGCGTCGGGTAGGGCGAGGTCCACCAGGGCGAGTTCGAATTCCTCCTTCGCGAGGCAGCCCTCGGCATCGCCGAGCGTCTCGACGTGCCAGATGTCGTAGCGGGTCTCGCGCGCGCTGCGCAGCCAGAGCTGGACCAGCTCGGCGTCGCCGGCGTCGGCCTCGACGAGGAGGATGCGCGACCGCTCGGATGCGGGTTCTCTAGGGGGGGGCGTCACGGTCCAAGCTCCTTGCCAGCCCATTCGGGCTGGACACCTGGGGAACATCGGCCATCGGAAGGGGGAACCCGAGAGGAACGATGCGAATTCAACTCAGGGATTCGCCCGACTCGGGGGTTCCCCCGAGCCGGGACTCCGGAGAACGCCCCCGGCCGACCCGCCACAACTGCGGAATACTCGGGGCCGGCACCGGGCGCGGATCGCCCGACCCTTCGCTACCGGACGGAGACTCCCCCAGATGCAATCCCTGATCGTCACCGGCGGTGCCGGATTCATCGGCTCGAACTTCGTACGGCTGGCCCTCGAGCGCGGCGCCGAGCGAATCGTCGTGGTGGACAAACTCACCTACGCCGGCCACCGCCAGAGCCTCGAAGATGTCCTCGACGACACGCGGGTCGAGCTCGTGGTGAGCGACATCGCCGAACCCGACGCCATGGAGCGGCTGTTCGCCGAGGTCTCGCCCACGGGCGTGTTCAACTTCGCCGCCGAGACCCACGTCGACCGCTCCATCGACGGGCCTTCGGCCTTCGTCCGGACGAACGTCGTGGGGACGTTCTCTCTGCTGGAGGCGGCTCGGCGGCTCTTCCCCTCGCTGTCCACGGAAGACCAGGCTGCCTTCCGCTTCGTGCACGTCTCGACCGACGAGGTCTATGGCTCCCTCGGCGACGAAGGCGCCTTCTCCGAGGCCACGCCCTACGCGCCGAACTCGCCCTACTCCGCCAGCAAGGCCGGGGCCGACCACCTCGTACGCGCCTACCACGAGACCTACGGCCTGCCGGCGCTCGTCACGAACTGCTCGAACAACTACGGGCCGTACCAGTTCCCGGAGAAGCTGATCCCGCTCGTGCTCCTGAACGCCGCCGAGGGCAAGGACATCCCGATCTACGGCGACGGCGGGAACGTGCGCGACTGGCTCTACGTCGAGGACCACTGCGACGGGATCTGGGCGGTCTTCGAGCGCGGCCTGCCCGGCCGCAACTACAACATCGGCGGCAACTGCGAGAAGACGAACCTCGAGCTCGTGGATGCCCTGCTCGCCAGCCTAGAAGAGGCCCTCCCCGCCTCCGGGAACGAAGCCCTCCGCAGCCGCGGCCTCGAGAGCTACCTCGACCTCAAGACCTTCGTGCAGGACCGGCCCGGCCACGACCGGCGCTACGCCATCGACCCCACGCGCATCCGCGAAGAGCTCGGCTGGAGCCCGAAGCACCGCTTCGACGAGGCCATGAGCCAGACGGTCCGCTGGTACCTCGCCAACCGCGCCTGGTGCCGCAGCGTCCAGACGGACACCTACGATCGCTCGAGGCTCGGACTCGAAAAATAGAGGTCAGGGGTGAGGCGGGTGTGAGGGCTGGCTAGGCGGCGCGGGCGCGCGGCGTGGCCTGGACCTGCTCGAGTTGCCGGTCGAGGCAGCTCTTGCAAATGCCGTGGCTGGTCGGAGCCGGCTGCCGGGCGGCGGCGGCCTTCTCGATCATCCCCTGGCACCATGCACAGATCGTCATACCCGTCACAGGTTGAGCGGCCTTCCTGACGAAGATGTGGCGCGGAATCGTCCGAAAATCGGGACCCCCCCGCCGCATTTCGTCACCGTGGACAGGCCCTTCATCGGCCAAGGGACTGATTTCCTGAGGTTTTCCAGCTATCTCCCAGCCCGCCTTCCACCCCGCGGGGGTGAACGTGGGGGGCAGCCCTCGGGCAATTAACGCAGTGACTTCCGGTCCCCTTCCCAAATTCGTCCCAGATCCGGGACGGGCCGCACCCCCTCTCGCACCGGCAGCCGGCACTCGTTCGCGCCGCCCTCGAAGTGGAAACCGGGATCTCGCCGGGCCCTGGCACGGGGGTTGAAAGGGAGAAGGCCGAACCCGTGCGAGCGCGGGTCGAAAACACAGATGGGACCCCTGGTGAGCCAACACACCGTCTTGTTCGTCGATGACGAAGTGAACATCCTGAAATCCCTGCAGCGCCTGCTCCGCCACGACGGTTGGAACGTCGTGACCGCCGGCCGCGCGTCGGAGGCCCTCGAGCAACTCGATCGCCAGCCCGCCCAGGTCGTCGTCACGGACCAACGCATGCCTGAGATGAGCGGCGTCGATCTGCTCTCGGCGATCCGGGCCAAGCACCCCGACATGGTCCGCATGATGCTGACCGGCTACACGGAGATGAACGTCGCCGTCGAAGCCATCAACCGGGGTGAGATCTACCGGCTGATCACCAAGCCGTGGAACGACGAGGAGCTGCGCGCCACGCTGCGCCAGGCCTTCGATCACTACGACCTGAAGTGCGAGATCAAGCGCCTCAACCAGGTCACGCGCGAGCAGAACTTCAAGCTCCAGGACATGAACCGGAACCTGGAGGGGAAGGTTCGCGAGCGCACGAAGCAGCTCGACCTGAAGCACCAGGAGCTGCGTCGCGCGTATGTCCAGACGATCGCGGCCCTTGCGGAAGCGGTCGACGCGAAGGACACGTACACGCGAGGCCACTCCGAACGCGTGGGCGTCTATGCCTCCAAGCTCGCCCGCGAGCTCTCGCTGCCCAAGGAGGTGATCGAGCGCGTCTACATCGCCGGGCTGCTCCACGACGTGGGCAAGATCGGCGTACGCGACGCCGTCATCACCAAGCCCGCGCGGTTGAACGACGAGGAGTACGAGGAGATCAAGCTTCACCCGGAGATCGGCGCGCGGATCCTCGAACCCGTCGACTTCCTGCGCGACATCGTGCCCTGCGTGCGCCACCACCACGAGTGGTACGACGGTTCGGAGATGGGCTACCCGGAGGGGCTCAGGGGCGACCGGATCCCGCTGCCCTCGCGTGTGATCCTGGTCTCGGACACCGTCGAGGCCATGAGCAGCGATCGGCCCTATCGCAAGGGTCTTCCCATGGAGGCGGTGCTCTCGGAACTCTCGAAGTATTCGGGCAGCCAGTTCGATCCGAAGTGCGCCGACGGCATGCTGCGGCTGCTCGACCGCGAGGGCGACGCCTTCATCAAGCGCGACCAGAAGTTCGACATCTACGAGTTCATCGAGGGCTGAGAATGACCGTGAAGTCCGAATTCGACGCCTGCGCGGCCGCGGAAGCCCCGCCGCTCTCGGCTCTGGCCCTCGACGCCGACCCCGCCCTCGCGCGCGAGCCGCGACTCCTGGTGGACCCCCGCTTCCTGGGCGTACTCCACTTCGAGCTGGCCCAGAAGCTCGGCACGGACCAGGCGGCGTGCAACCTCATGCAGCTGGGCTTCCTGCGTGGCCTTCGCGACGCGCGAACCCTGGTCCAGTTCGGCCTGCGCGGCGCCGGGCGATCGACCCTGCCCGTGGCGCCGCTGCTGGCCCTGCAACTCTCGAGTTCCGAAAGGGGTGGCTCTGCCCTCGAAGGCTATTGGCCCGATCACCCCGAAGCCGAGGCTCGGCTCTCGACCCTCGGCCCGGCGCCGACCCCCGGCTGCTGGGCCAGCGCGGGCTACACGTCGGGCTGGCTCACGGGCCTGCACGACCAGGATCTCGTCGCACTCGAGACGCAATGCTCTGCCGCCGGTGGGGAGCACTGCCGCTTCATCGCGCGCTCGCCCGAGGCGTGGCGTCTTTCCGGCGACCCGCGCGCACGCGAAGCCCTGCGCTTCCTGCCCTTCGACGATCTGCGCGAGGTCGTCGACCGCGAGATCGAGGTCGAAGCCACAGAGGGCGCACTCGAGCGAGGCGAAGTCGGTGGCGACTCCCCCGCGATCCACGTCTGGGGCCCGGTGATGATCCTGCCCTTCTCGGGCGCGGACGATTCGCTGCGGGCCGTGGACTTGATCGGGAGCGACCCGGAAGCCCAGCAGGTGAGCGTCGTGATCCTCGACCTCGGCGGCGTGCTGCTCGACGAGGCCTTCGGAGCCGTGGCGCTCGAACGGACGCTCGACGCCATCGAGGGCTGGGGCGCAGAGCCGATCCTCGCCGACGTCGCACCGCTCTCCGAGGCCGTCGTGGCCGGCATGGAGCGCGAGCACGTGATCGTCAGCAAGGGCCTCCCCGAGGCCGTGTCGACCGCCTTCCAGATCGCCCAGGCGCAGCAGAACCCGCTCTAGCGCGGTTCGACGGATTCTCCTCTAGGGCCACGCTGGAGGCGCCGATCCGTCGGGAGGGCCGGCGCGCGTGCGCCGGAGCCGGGAGCGCTTGGAATGCCCGCCGCACGAATGTCCCTGCCGAAGAGCGGCAACCTCGCCGACTACGCCCTGCCAAGCGTGATCGTCGAACTCTGGCGGCGCGCCTACACGGGGACCCTGCGGCTGACCCATGGCGCCGTCGAGAAGAAGGTCACCTGGCGCCAAGGTGCACCGGTTGGCTGCGAATCCAGCCGGAACAACGACGACCTCGCGCGCCAGCTCCTTTCCGCCGGACAGATCACACAGCCCCAGCTCGAGCGACTCGCCGCCCACCGCGAGCGACATGGCCTTGCGGAGGGCGCTGCGCTGCTCGCCCTGAAGCTGATCGAGCCGAAGGATCTGGTGCACGCGATGCGTGGGCAGATCTCGCGCCGGATCGTGGACGTCTTCGGATGGCCCCACGGAAGCTTCGCCCTCGAAACGGACGCCCCCGGCGAAGAGGCGGACGCGTTCCGGGTCGACCCGCTCGAGATCCTTCACGACGGACTCGCCGCATTCTGGCGGGCCGACCGCATCCTCGGCGCGCTCGCTTCGCACCTCGAACTCCACGCCACCCCGAGCGAACGCTTCGACGCACTGCTCGCGCGGCTCCGGTCTGGCCCGGATGCCGACGTCGTCGCCGAGGCCATCGACCCGCAACACTCGTTTGGCGAGTGCGTCGGCGCCTTCCTTGAACCCGCCCGCCTGGCGGCGGCGTGGGTCCTGGCCGAGACCGGTGCCCTCGACTTCTCCGACGGCCCTCCCGGAGCCGACGACGAGGCCGCCAGCGCCAGCACCCAGCTCAACATCGAGATCGTCGTTCGAGACGCGTCCGAGACGAAGGATGCTGCCCGCACGGAATCTGCAACGGGCTCCTTGAAACTCCCGTCCGCCGAGGCAGAGGCCCTGCGCAAGGAGATCCTCGCCCTCCACGAGCGCCTCGACGAACTCGACCACTACGAAGTGTTGGGCATCGAACGCGACGCACCGGACCCGGAGGTGAAGAAGGCCTACTTCGCCTGCGCCCGACGCTTCCACCCCGATGCCGTGGCGCGAATGGGGCTGTCCGTGATCCATCGCGAGGCCAACGAGCTCTTCGCACGCATCGCCCAGGGCTACCAGACCCTCTCGAACCCGAACCGGCGCCAGGCCTACGACCGCCGGGATCAAGAAGGCGGCACACCCGCGACCGACGCGAACCGGGTCGCCCAGGCCGAGACCCTCTTCCGCAAGGGCGAGGTGCTGGTGAAGGTCGGGAACTTCTCGGGCGCCCTCGACTTCCTGCGGCCGAGCGTCGAGCTCTGGCCCGAGGAGCCGGACTACCAGGCGCTGCTCGGATGGGCGCTCTACAAGACCAAGCCCTCCGACCCCGAAGCCGCACGCGAGCACCTCGAGAAGGCCGACAGCCTGCGCGGGGACGACCCGCTGATCCTCTTCCGCCTCGGCATGGTGCTGCGCAAGCTCGGCGAAACCGAAGCGGGCCAGATCTACCTCGACCGATCGAAGTCGCTCGAGCGAGAAGCCAAGGCCTAGTCCCCTTCGCCTAGTCGGGGAGCAACACGAGCCGCTCGGGCTGTCGGCGAGCCGTCGTGACCGAAACGAGGGTCACTCCCCATTCGCCTTTCGGGGCCCGCCAGAAGACCCTGCCGCTGCGGTCGCCGACACGGACCCACGGGCCCGGACGCCCGGGCAGAAGACGGTCCAAGACCTCGGTCCGAGCGATCGACACACCGCGACGCGACAACACGACACCCGACGGCAAGCCGTAAAGCGCCGCCAGCGTCGGCTCACGGAATACCTCGCCTGCGAGGATGCGCCGCCCGACCCGGGTGCTGCGCTTCGTATCGCGCGCCAGGATCCCGTCGACGAACTGTGTGTGGCCCTGGAAACCCAGCGCATGGGCCAGTTCGTGGAGCATCACCCCCGTCAGCTCGCCCGCGAAGTAGGCATGGTCTTCCTCGCTCCACTCGTCCTGTTCGCGGCGCACGATGCGGATGCGCGCGCGATCGAGCTGGGCCGGCAGGCGCGGGCCGGCGATCGCCGCGGGGCCCGCATCGGCGAGACGGCAGTCGGCGAGCGTAAAGCCGGTGCCTTCGGCACGAAGAGTCTGGTCGGCCTCGAGGAAGGCCACGTCGATCTCCGCCTGCGGGCGCGGCACGCGTTCGAAGCGGAGGCCGAGGCCCGCGGACTCCCAGGCTACGACCGCGGCATCGAGGGCCCGCCGCTCGTGGCGGTTAGCGCTCTGCGGCAGGTGAATTCGAAGCGGCCGATCCGTCGGCCAGCGACAGAAGAACTCGATCAACTCGCCCCGCACCGGCAGCAGATAGGGCGTCGCATCGAACAGGCGTTGGCCGGGGTGACGTTGCAGCTCGGCACGATGCGGGCGCAGGCCCGGCGGGTCCCAGGGTGTGGCGCAGGCCGCCAGCATGGCGGCCGCAACCGCCGCGTAGAGACCGGCCCTAGGAAGTCGCATTCCCACGATCCCAGAGTGCAAACGCGGCCCCTCCGATCGCCAACAGCAAGAAGCCCACGCCAAACGCCGGCGAGAACCCTCGAGCGTCGATCAGGACGCCGAAGAGCGGCCCGCCGAGGAGCATGCCGAGATCGAAGAGTGCCGTGAAGATGGCCATCGCCGCACCGCGGTCGGCATCCCGCGCGCGCGAGACCACGAGGCCCATCAGGATCGGGAACGTGAGGCCGTGGCCGAGCCCGCAGAACACCCCCGCCGCCAGGACGTGGTTGCCGCTCGTCGCAAGGGTGAGCAGTACGAAGCCGACCCCGAGCGTCCCCATAGCCGGGAAGAGCGCGCGCTTGGGCCCGATGCGGTCCGGGAGCCCTGCAAACAGCAGACGCAGCAGCACCCCCGAGATCGAGTAGGCGTTGAAGAACGTGGCCATCGACCCGAACCCCGCCTCGGCGACGAACGACTTCATGAACGTGAAGGGCGCCGCCAACGCCGTGGCGAACACGGCGGTCGCCATCCACAGCGGCAAGAGATCGCGCTGACCGAGGGCCGCGAGAAAACCGTGGGGCAGCTCGTCTTCTCCGTCTTCCGGACCGAGGTCGCGCAGGGGCAGCGTGAGCAGCAGCGACCCGGCGGCCAGGGCCACCGCCGCGAGGAAGAGCCCGTCGTAGCCGAAGCGGATCTCCGTCGCTTCGCCCAGGGCCGCCCCGACCGAGATCGACAACAGGCCGGAGATCCCGAAGAGCGCGATCCCCTCGGTCCGGCGCGACACGGGGATCCGATCGGCGGCGTAGGTGAAGAGGCTCGAGAAGAGCATCGCTTCCGAGATCCCATGGATGATGCGGATCAGCGCGATCCACGGGCCGATCTCGGTCACCGTCAGGTAGAGACCGCAGACCGCGACGTTCAGTACGCCCCCGACGAGGAAGACCACGCGCCGGCCGCGTTGATCCATCATGCGCCCGACCGTCGGGCGCGACAGGATCGCCGAGGCGGCGGTGATCCCCCAGATGAGGCCGATCTGGGTCTTGGTCGCGCCGAGGCCGGTGAGATAGCCGGGCAGGTTCAGGAACAGGTTGAAGGCGGTGCCTTGAAGGAAATTCGCCACGAACGCGAGGGCGAGCACCCGCGTGAACAGCGGCGGCCGATCCACGGGCGCGGCCTAGGGCCGGCGTTCGGCGGCGAGTTCGAAGAGCCGCTTGGCGCCCCCCGCCATGCCGGCGAAGCGCTCGTCCTGAGTCTGCCCTTCCGCAAAGCGAAAATAGATCTGCTGGAGGACGACGGCCATCTTGAACGTCCCGAAGACGATGTAGTAGTCGAGCGTCGAGAGGTCGCGACCACTGACCTCCCCGTAACGCGCGGCGGCTTCGGTCCGGTTCATGAAGCCCGGCGCATGGGTCGGCATGGCCGTCGCACCTTGGGCGCGGTCTTCCGGGTCGTTCCAGACGCCGAGCACCGTCCCGAGGTCGCAGAGCGGGTCGCCGAGCGTGCACATGTCCCAGTCATAGACCGCCACGCAGTCGCCGGGGTCGTCGACCGCCACGGCCATGTTGTCGAGCCGCCAGTCGTTGTGGAGCAGCGTCGCCGGAGGCGATTTCGGAAGGTTGTCGATCAACCAGGTGCGGACTTCCTCGGCGATCGGGATGTCTTCGGTGCGGGCGCGCTCGTAACGGCCGGCCCAGCCGTTCACCTGACGCTGGAGGAAGCCCTCGGGCTTGCCGATCCCACCCAGGCCGATGGGCTCGGGGTCGACGCCGTGGAACTCCGCCAGGACGTCCACCACCACCCGCGAAAGGGCGCGGTTCGAATCCGCATCCTCGCCGCCGCCGAAGCTCGCTGGGATGACGCCACGGACGACGACGCCGTGGCGGCGCTCCATCACGAAGAACGGAGCCCCGATCAGCGACTCGTCCTCGCACAGGACGAACGCCCTGGGCGCCTTGGCGAAGCCCTGCCAGAGCTTCGACAGGGCCCGGTACTCCCGCGTCATGTCGTGCGAACCCGGCGCCACGGGGCCGAGGGGCGGCCGACGCAACACGTATTCAGTGGCGGCGTCCCCTTCTCCGAACTGAAGCAGGTAGGTGAGGTTCGCGTGGCCGCCGCCGAACTGGCGCACGCTCAGGGGCTGGTCGCCGCCGGGAAGCTCGTCGCGCAGATAGTCCGCGACGCGCGCCTCGTCGAAACGCTCGTCCTTCCGTACGTCGATGGTCTCGGGTGCGGGCTGTTCGGCCATGGGCCGCCGATCCTATCACAGCCCTTCGGCGTGCCTTGTGCCCTCGGCCGACGCAGGCAACGCCTCCGCGTGCTGCAGTTCGAACCCCGCCGGTACGGGCCCGCCGTCGAAGCCAAAGACCCGCCCGTAGAAGTGCAGCTCCGCGTCGAGACACTCGATGAGGGTCTCGGCACGTCGGAAACCGTGGCCTTCGCCGGCGAACGCGACGTAAGCGTGCGGCACGCCGCGCCGCGCCAGCGCCGCCACCAGGGTCTCGGTCTGGTTCGGCGGCACCACCCGGTCGTCGAGGCCCTGGAAGAACAACACCGGCCGATCGAACCCCTCGACGTGGTGCAGCGGCGAGCGTTCGCGATAGACATCGCGACCCTCGGGCCAGGGCGCGACCAGCCGGTCGGTGTAGCGCGACTCGAACTTGTGGGTGTCGGCGGCCAGGGCCGCGAGGTCACCGATGCCGTAACGGCTACAACCCGCGGCGAAGCGATCGTGGAAGCAAAGGGCGGCCAGGGTGGTGAACCCGCCCGCGCTGCCGCCCCGGATGGCGAGGCGTCGCGGGTCGGCGAGCCCGGCGCCGACGGCGTAGTCGGCACCCGCGACACAATCCTCGACATCGACGACACCCCACAGGCCGTAGAGCCGTTCGCGGAAGGCCCTGCCGTATCCGGTACTGCCGCGATGGTCGACGTCGAGCACCGCGAAGCCCCGCTGGGTCCAGAACTGCACACCGAGATCGAGGCCAGGCGAAGCGGCGGCGGTCGGGCCGCCATGGATCTTCACCAACAAGGGTGGGCGCTCGCCCTTGGGGATTTCGAAGCCCGCGCTGCGCGGCGCATAGTGGAAGGCGTAGGCTTCCTCTCCTTCGCCGGTCGGAAACGTCACCGGCTCCGCCGCCGAGATCGAACGCGCATCGAACTCGAGGTCGGCGGATGCACGGACGGTCTCGACACGCCCCTCCGCCCAGGTCATCCGCTTCAGGCTGGCGCCCACCTCCGCCGTGGCGGAGATGAAGGCAACCTCGCGGGAGTCTGCAGCCAGGCTCGACACGGCGACGCCGGGGAGTTCGAGAGCGACGCATGCCCCGCTCTCGAGGTTCAGGCGGACGATCCGGTCGTGCCCGCGTTCGCGCAGGATGGCGACCACGGTGTTCTCATCGACGAACGCCCAGGTCGTCATGCCGAAGACCCATTGCGGTGTTCCGAACTCGGCCTCTCGTGCGTGAAGACACACGACGCTCCCCTCGCGCTCCTGATGGAGGTTCCACCAGCCACTGCGATCCAACACGAAAGTGAGTCGACCCTCGGGTGAGTAGCCGGGTTGGAACACCGACTCGCCGTCGCCCCCCGCAACGTGGCGCGATGGCCCGGCCGGCCCTGCGGGACCAAAGCGGAGCTCGCGCAGCTCGGCCGCATCCCACGGCATGTGGGGATGACTCCAAGCCAGGTAGGCCAACCGCTCCCCGTCGGGCGAGAAGCACGGCGAGCTCACGAAATCGTGGCTCGATGCGAAGACCACGGGCGGCGCGTCCCCCTCGAGCGGGACGGCAATCAAGCGGTTGGTGGGCTCGGCACCGGCCTGCGCGCGCTCCTCCACCGCGACGAGCCAGCGCCCGTCCGGCGAGACCGCGAAGTCCGCGTGCCGCGCGTCGCGCGCGAGCCCGGGCACCGGCACGGCCCCCTCGCCTTCCGCACGCTGGCGGTGGACGCCGCCCGCTTCGGCCACGAAGAAGAGCCCATGCTCGCTGGCCGCGTAGTCCCCGCCCCCATACTCGTGGACGCGGGAACGCACGTTCTGGTCTGCGGGCGTGACGTCACGGGGCACCTCGCCCGGGCCTGCCACGCACACGACGCCGCGGCCCGCCTCGTCGGGCCGTCCTTCGAGCCAGTACAAGCGACCCCCCTGAAGACGCACCTGGGACAGGCGCAGACTCCCGCCCGCAACCTCGGTCGCGCCGAGGGGCGAGGGCCAGGATCCACAGGGTCGGGGGAGCGAGTCGGACACGTCTGCCATTCTAGCGATGCGGGCGCGGTACACTAACGCCATGCAGCTCGCCTACAGCGAAGCGGAACTCCTCCGCGAACACCCCTACGCAAGACCCCACGAAGAGGCGGGCCAACCGCTCCATGGCGGCTTCGATGCCCAGGGCGACTACGTTTCGCCTCGCACCGCCGTGCGCGGGGACGCCGTGCGCACCTGGACCGCCGCCCTCGAGACGCGCGGTGTCGAGATCCTCACCGCCGACCGCTCCCTTCTCCTCGAGGGCAGCTACCCGACCTACGAGCAGACCAAGCTGCTGCTCGCCAACGGCCTCTGCCGATCCCTGTGGAACAGCCTCACCATCACGGGCGAGGTCGAGGGCCGTGGCCGCTTCCTCATCGACTTCGTGCCGCCGGAGTTCGGCGACATCGTGCTCGAGGACGTCTCGGAGATGGGCGTGGGCCATCTGAGCCGCGGCCTGTTGCGCGCCCATGGCCTCGACGAGGGCGGCGACCCCGCGACGGGCATCGGGGGCCACGACTCGATGTGGTTCGCCGCCCGAGACCTCCTCTTCGGCGCCGGCGCCTACCCGATCCCCGACACCCCGCCCCGAATCGGTCGGCCCGAAGGCGCCCGCATGGCTCCTTGCTTGAGCGAGGCCCATGAAGGCTTCCTCCTCTTGCTCATGAATGTGCTGATGGTCGAGGTTCGGGCGGAGAAGCTGTTCGACTTCACCGAGCGCCTGCTGCGCGACCCGGAAGTCTTCGCCGATCGCCGCGAGAAGGTGGACCGCGCCCTCGCCTTGGTGAGCCGCATCCGCGCGGACGAGGAGATCCACGTGGCCTACCTGCGCCTCGTGCTGTCGGAGCTTCGTAGCCTAACGTTCCAGAACGGCGAGGGCGCGCCGATCCCCGGCCACGAGATCCTCGACCCGATCTGGGAGGAGCTGGTCCATTGGCACGGGCAGGAACTGCCGCGCGAGTCGCGCGCCCAGGCGCATACGGGCCTGCGCGACTACATCCGCGAGCACCCGGACCCCGAGGTCGCCGAAGCCGTCCTGACCGAGTTCGAATCCCTGGAGCCGGCCCGACCGGCCACCGAGCAGTAGTGAACAAGGAGAACTGGTGAATTCCGAGCATTTGCGTGAAACCCTGAACGAATTGCGGGCTGAGCTGGCCGGGAGCGACGCGGGCGATCCGGCCACTCGCAGCCGCGTGCAGGCTGCAGCGGACGAACTCGATGCGTGGCTCGACCGCGCCCAGGAGCCGGAGGGCGGCCTGCGTGATCGATTGCGTGAAGCCGTGGCTCGTTTCGAAGAGGAGCACCCGACGCTGTCCGCGACGGTGCAGCGCGTGGTAGACGCGCTAGCGGACCTCGGGATCTAGGCCCGGCGCGATCGGGCCGCGGCCCGGCGAGTCGGGCGCCTCCGGGCCCCCATGGACCCGGAGACTGCCGACTGGCTTACTCGAATTACTGCCAGGAAAACTCGGGATCCACGATCTTCTCGTAGCCCGCGGGAACCGCTGCCGGGAACGTGATGATCTCGTAGGCGCCCACGACCTCGCGCCGCAAGAAGCGGAACGAGCCCTTGACCAGCCCGACGACCATCCCCTGCACCGGGTTCGAGGCAGCTGCCTCTTCCTTGATCGACCCGGAATCTCGATGAAGCCCAAGGCCAGGTTCGAGAAACCTCGGGTGAACTTATCCCCCGCCGACTGCGCTTCCGCTGTCGCCGGAACCATCATCGCCCCAGCCAGAGCCACTACGGCCAAGGCGGAGACAAACTTCGATCCACTCATTCGATTACACCCAATCGGCCAGTCCGGCAAAGGCCGACGACCGGAGGAAGAACTAACGACTTTCCCCGGGGAACACGGCGAAACTCGGCAGGCCCTGCCCCACTTGGGTCGTTCCCCTGCAGCCCGAACGGGCATCCCCCCAGGTTCGAAGCCTCATTCGGGGGGCAAGACCTACGATCAGGGCACCATCCCTCCCGGTCCAAGCCAGCGGGATGCCGCGATCGCGCACCCGCGCCCGCACGTCGGCGTGGGGGAGCGGGAAGCGGCCGCGGCACGGTGCCGACACCAACGCAAGCACCGGTCGCGTCGCCGCGAGGAACGCCGCGCTGCCGGAGCTGGCACTGCCGTGGTGCGGGAGTAGCAGCACGTCCGTGGCGAGCGCGCCAGGCGTCGAGAGCAGGCCGCGTTCCGCCTCGCCCCCGATGTCGCCGGCGAGCAGGGCCCGGGCGCCGCCCGCCGGCGTGACCCGCAGGACGAGCGAGCCGTCGTTGCGACGCGCCGGTGCCAGGCCGCGCGGCGGCCACAGGAACTCGACCCGAAGATCTCCGAGCCACTCCGCCGCATCGCCCTGCCCTCGCTCCAGAACCGGCACACCCCGTCGAACCGCGGTGCGATGCAGGGAGGCAAAGGCGGGGTCGTCGGCGGCGCCGGCCGGAAGCCAGACGGCGCCGACTTCGAAGCGCTCGAGCAACGCCGGGGCACCGCCGCGATGGTCGAGGTCTGCGTGGCTGACCGCGAGCCGATCGATCCGCGTGACACCGAGGGCCGCCCAAGCCGGGGCGACGACCCGCACGCCCTGGTCATAGCTCGGCCCCAGGCGGCGCCCGGCGTCGATCGCAAGGACGCCCGAACGGCCTTGAACGAGCAATGCGTCTCCTTGTCCGACGTCCGCAACGACGAGGCGCGGCGGGTGGGGCGAAATCGAGGGCACGGGCGCACCGACTAGCCACGCCGCCTGGACGACGAGGGCCGCCACGCGCGCACCCGTTCCGAATCGACGGACTCCGAAGATCGCGACGCCGAACGCCACAGCGAGCACACTCGGCGACGCAACCCGCGCACCCGTGCCTGGATCGAAGGGCAGCGACTCGGCCGCTGCGGAGACCGCCGCCAGAGCCCCCGCGGCGATGCGTTCAGCGAGCCACGCTGCGGCTCGCGCCGGCACCGCGTCGAAGCCTGCTGCGGCAACCGCCACGCCCGCAGCCGGGAGCAACCCCACAGCCGTCGCCGGGATCGCCACCGCGTTCGCCAGAAGGCCCACCGGCGGCCCGGCTCCGAAGTGAGCCGCAACGACGGGGCCCGTCGCGAGCAGGGCCGACGCGGAGGCGCGCAACAAGCCCTCGGCGGCCTGGAGCCGCCGCGCCAGCCCACCCGCAGCGCCCCGCTCGGCACCCGGCTTGGAGTAGAGCAAGCCCGCGGTCGCAACGAAGGACAACTGGAACCCGGCTTCGAACAGCACGTGCGGAGCGCGGGCGAGGAGGACGAAGGCCGCGAGGGCCAAGGCGGTCGCCGGCTGGCGCGGCCGACGCAGGGCCAGGGCCAGCGTCGCCGCCGCGAGCAGCACCGCCGCCCGCTGCACCGGGATCGCCCAGCCCGAAAGGCCCGCGTATGCCGCAGCCGCCGGGATCGCCAGGGCCATCGCCACGCGACGGGCATCTCGACGAGCGGCGAAGCCAGCGGCCCGGGTCAGCAACCAGCGCGCGACGGCAAAGCTCCCGCCCGCCACCAGAGCCAGGTGAAGCCCCGACACCGCCAAGAGATGCGCGAGGCCCAGGCGCGCGAACGCTTCGCGGAGGTCGGCAGACAGGGCGCGACGCTCACCGAGCCCGAGTGCCGCGAGCAGAGGCCCGCCCGGTCCGAGCGATGCCAAGCGCGCCGCGCGAGCATCGCGCCAGGTTCGAAGCCACCGCGACGCGCCGTGCCCCTCCCCTCCCACCCGCACGGCGAGGCCCGCGTGGGAGCGCGACCCTTCGCCGGCGATGCCACGCCGGGCGAGCCCGCGCGTCCGGTCGAAGGCGCCCGGGTTTCTCACTCCCTCGGGTCGCCGCAGGCGCGCACGCACACGCCAACGCTCACCCGGGTTGGGCGCCTGGAGTTCGGCGGCGATGTCGGGATCGAAGCGATCGTGGGTTCGAAGCCGCGCCGGGAGCGGCGTCGGGCCGACGCCCCGGACGTCGTTCCAGTCGACACTAACCCGTTCGCCGTGCCACGCGACGGATGCAACGGTCGCCTCGAAGATCACCGAGCCGAATACGGCCGGGCCGGTCCGGCCGGCCTGGAGCGGGCCCGCCAAGGATGCTGCGCCAACGGCCGTGGCCGCCGCAAAGAGGAGCCCCGCCCGACCTTCCGGCCATCGAGCGAGGGGTGCCACCACGACGAGAACCCCCGCAAGGCACCAGACGACCCCAGAGTCGGGCTCGAAGCGATCGGCGAGAAGGATCCCGACGACTTGGGCTGCAGCAAGTCCGGGCAACGAGAGTCGCACCCAGGCGGGCAACGAGAGTCGGCCCCATGCGGGCAACGAGAACTGCACCCTTGCCGGCAACGAGAGTTGCACGCGGGCTCCCAGGGACCGGGGCGGACGAAGCTAGCTCACACGGGATCGAAGATCGAAGAACGGCCTGCGCCGGCTAGTCGCGCCATCCGTACGGGACCTTGGCGTGGTCGGCCTCGGCCTCGAGGCGCCCAAGCTGGCCGAGCATACGACCGCGCTGCTCCTCCAACCCGTCCTTCTTGCGCGAACGGCTCGACGGTGTGCGCTCGATCTCTTCCTGAAGACGTTCGAGACGTTGGCGCATGCTTCGGAACGTCGATCGCCATTGGGCCTCGCTGCGCCCCCCGCGCACGGCGCCGCTCTCTGCCACACCGTTGGGTGTCAGGTGCACGAGCCCACGGGCGGCATCGATCTCGTACTGGAAGTGATTGAAGTAGCTGAGCCCCAACAGCCCGACCTGGAGTGAGCTGCTGATGCTCGCCAGGACGCCTTCGACACGTGCACCGCCGAGGTTGACCGAGTCGAGCGTCACGACGGGCGACTCGATCAAGCCGTTCGCCGTCCTGTATTGAAGCGTCAGGGTGTCGGCGTCCGTTTCGATCCCGAGTTCGTCGGCGACGGCCTTGGGGAGCACCACGTCCGAAGCGCCCGTGTCGATGATGAACGGGGCCGTCACGCGATCGTTGAGCTCCACCATGACGTGCATGCTGGTCGCGCCAGGCGGGACCTGGACGGTGTAGGTCTTGCGGCGGCCACGCTGGATGGAGGGTGCGCCCCGGCGGGCGGGCGGTTGGCCCGTGTTCGAGTGGAACTGAACACTGTCGGATTCCGACCGGACCTCGGCCCCGCGTTCACTCTCGCGGCGTTGGCCGGCGGGGACCTGGGTCAGGTCGGTGGTGAAGTGCATCCGGCCACTCGCATCGACCCACTTGTAGATCTCGGCCACGGACGGCGCGGCGACCCACAGGGACAGGACGATGCAAACGATTCCGATCCGGCGGGACAAACGCGCCTCCACACCTCCCTGGATCGGACGATTGGGGGCGATTCTTGACGATCAGGCCGTCGGTTTGCCGTCCGTCTGCGCGTCCCCTGCCGGCGAAAGGGGCTCGCTGAGAGGCTCCTCGACCGCGGGAGGGCCCTCAGCGGCCTCTCCGAAGAAGCTGTGGAGCGTCGCCGCATCGCGCGCAGAGACCCCGGGGACCGCCTGCAGCTCGGCCTCCCCGGCCCGCCGCACCGCCGCGAGGCTGCCGAGCGTCCGGAGCAGCGCCCGCCGCTTCGCCGGGCCGATCCCGGGGAGCGCTTCGAGGATCGACGTCATCCCGATCCGACGCCGCAAGGAGCGCTGGTAGTCGATGGCGAAGCGGTGCGATTCGTCGCGCACGCGCTGGAGAAACAGCAGCCCCCGCGACGACGGCGCCAGCAGGATCGCGTCCTTTCGGTTCGGCCGGAAGAGGCGTTCGCTCTTCAGCCCGCCTCCCCTTCGGACGCGCACACTCGGGCTGTCGGCGTCCCGCTCCTTGGCGATCCCCACGGTCTCGACCTCGAGCCCGGCATCTGCCAGGCAGGCCAGCACGACGCCAAGCTGGCCCTTGCCTCCGTCGACCATCAGCAGGTCGGGCAGCGGCTCGGCCTCGACGCGCGCGAGGCGACGGCTCACGACCTCACGCAGGCAACCGTAGTCGTCGCCGCCTTTGGCATCGTGGATGCGGTAGCGGCGGTAGTCCGCCTTCACCGGCTGCCCGTCCTCGAAGGTGACGCGGCTCGCCACCGAGAAGGTTCCGTGCAAGGTCGAGACGTCGTAGCACTCGACGCGCTTGGGTGGCACGGTGAGCCCAAGCCGCTCGCGCAGCTCCTCCAGGGCCACATCGAGGCTCTCGCGGGCGGCCAAGCGTCGCGCGAGGCCGAGCTCGGCGTTGTGGCTCGCCATCTCGACGAGCCGGCGCGAATCTCCGCGCTGCGGGGCCCGCAGTGGGACGCGCTTGGTCGCGCGCTCGGACAACAGCGCCGCGAGCCCCTCCTCGCCGCCCACCTCTGCGGAGGTCAGCACCTCATCGGGCACGGGGTGGCGATCGCCGCTGCCGTAGAACTGACTGAGGAAGGATTCGAGCACGCTCCCATCGTCGAGAGCGACCTGCGAGAAGCCATAGTCCGCGTTGCCCACCACGCGGCCGTCCCGCACGAACAGCGCCTGGATCTCGACTTCGCCCCCGTCGCGCGCGAGGCCGAAGACGTCGCGGTCGATGGGTGCCTCGGCCACGATGCGTTGCCGCTCCACCGTGCGTTCCACCGCGCCGAGGCGGTCGCGCAGGCGACCGGCCTCCTCGAAGCGCTCTTCCGCTGCCGCCGCCTGCATGCGCGCCTCGAGGTCCGCGCGCAGCTGGTCCGAGCGTCCGCGCAGGAACAGGGCGGTGCCCTCCACCAGCTCGGTGTAGGCCGGCCCGTCCACGCGGTCGCAACAAGGCCCGAGGCAGCGGTTCATCTCGAACTCGATGCAGGGGCGGCCGCGCCGGGCGTAGTCGCGGAAGACGGCGTTGCTGCAGGAGCGCAGGGGAAAGATGCGCCTCAGATTCGAGACCACCTCGCGCAGGGAACTGCTCGACGTGTAGGGCCCGAAGTACCACGCACCATCGCGGGCGAACTTCCGGACCTGGGTGAGGCGCGGCCACTCCTCGTTGGGGTCGAGCCGCAGGGCCAGATATTGCTTGTCGTCACGAAGTCGGACGTTGAAGGCGGGCTTGTGTTGCTTGATCAGCTCGTTTTCGAGCAGCAGCGCGTCCTTGACTCCGTCGGTCACGACGACGTCGACCGTGACGGCGCGCTCCATCAGCTTCGGCAGCTGCAGCCGGCCGTCCGCACCGGGCTTGAGGTAGGAACGAACGCGCTGACGCAGGCTCTGGGCCTTCCCGACATAGAGCACCCGCCCGCGGGCGTTCTTGAACAGGTAGACGCCCGGGCTGGCGGGAAGGCTCGCAACCCGTTCGGCGAGCGCCTGCGCAACCCGAGGGGGCGTGGGTTCCACTAGCCGACCCGCAGCCGCTCCGACTCGAGCGCCTGGATGCGGTCCCGCAGCTCGGCGGCGCGCTCGAAGTCGAGGTCCTTGGCGGCTGCACGCATCTCGTTGCGCAACGCCTCCAGCACACCCGGCAGCTCGTGGGGCGGAATCTCCGGCTCCGCCCGCTCTTCGCTGCGCGGCACGGTCACGTAGTCGTGCTCCCAGATGGAGTCGCGCAGGCTCACGATCCGCTTGACGATGGAGGTGGGCGTGATGTCGTGCTCGACGTTATAGGCCCGCTGGACCTCCCGGCGACGGCCGGTCTCGGCGAGGGTCTCGCGGATCGAGTTGGTCTCTTTGTCGGCGTAAAGGATCACCCGGCCGTCCACGTTGCGGGCCGCACGGCCGATGGTCTGGATGAGGGAACGCGTGGAGCGAAGGAAGCCTTCCTTGTCGGCGTCGAGGATCGCGACCAACGCCACCTCGGGGATGTCGAGCCCCTCACGCAGCAGGTTGATCCCGACCAGCACGTCGAAGGTGCCCTCGCGCAGCTCTCGGATGATCTCCGTGCGTTCGATCGTCTTGATCTCGCTGTGCAGGTAGCGCACGCGTACGCCGAGGTCGGCGTAGTAGTCGGTCAGCTCCTCGGACATCCGCTTGGTCAGGGTCGTGACGAGCACGCGCCCGCCCTGCTCGACGATGGTCCGAATCTCGCCGAGCAGATCGTCCACCTGCCCTGTCGCCGGCCGGATGTCGATCTCCGGGTCCATCAGGCCCGTGGGGCGGATGATCTGCTCCACGACCACGCCCTTCGAACGTTCGAACTCGTAGTCCGACGGCGTGGCGGAGATGTGGACGCACTGCTTCGGGATCGACTCCCACTCGTCGAAGCGCAGCGGCCGATTGTCGAGGGCCGACGGGAGCCGGAACCCGAAATCGACGAGCGTCTCCTTGCGCGCCCGGTCGCCGCGATACATACCGCCGATCTGGGGGACGGTGATGTGGCTCTCGTCGAGGCACACGATGACGTCGTCGGGCAGGTAGTCGTACAACGTGTACGGCTTCTGACCCGCCTCGCGGCCGTCGAGCCAGCGCGAGTAGTTCTCGACCCCGTGACAGAAGCCCATCTCACGCAACATCTCGACGTCGAACATCGTGCGCTGTTCGAGCCGCTGGGCCTCGAGCAGTTTGTCGTTCTCCTTGAAGTAGGCGATCCGCTCGTCGAGTTCGCCGCGGATGCCCTCCACCGCTCGGTCCAGAATCGCCTGGGTCGCCACGTAGTGGCTGGCCGGGTAGATCATCGCCCGCTTCGCGCGCCGCAGGACCTTCCCGCGCAACGGGTCGATCTCGGAGATGGCCTCGACCTCGTCGCCGAAGAACTCCACCCGCACGGCCTGCTCAGCCTCGTACTGCGGGAAGATCTCGACCACGTCACCCCGGACCCGGAACGTCCCGCGATGAAAGTCGAGATCGTTGCGCGTGTAGAGCATGTCGACGAGCCGTCGCAGCAGCTTGTCGCGATCGAGGGTCATGCCCGTCTCGACGTAGGCGTGCATCTGACCGTAGGTCTCGGGCGCGCCCAGCCCGTAGATGGACGAAACGCTCGCCACGACCAGGACGTCCTTCCGGGTCAGGAGCGAATGCGTGGCCGAGTGCCGCAGCTTGTCGATCTCGTCGTTGATCGACGAATCCTTCTCGATGTAGGTGTCCGAGGCCGCGATGTAGGCCTCGGGCTGGTAGTAGTCGTAGTACGAGACGAAGTACTCGACCGCGTTGTCCGGGAAGAGCTGCTTGAACTCGCCGTAGAGCTGGGCCGCGAGCGTCTTGTTCGGCGACATCACGATGGCGGGCCGGTTCAGCCGCTCGACGACACACGCCATGGTGAAGGTCTTGCCGCTTCCCGTGACACCGAGCAGGGTCTGATGCGGGTCGCCGCGGTCGAGCCCTTCGGCGAGGGCGTCGATGGCCGCCGGCTGGTCGCCCTGGGGCTCGAAGTCCGAGACGATCCGGAAGCGTTCTTCTACTTCCGCTGCCATCGGGGACCCTCGGGCGTGTCGATGATCTCCACGCCCTCGGCCGCCAGTTCATCACGGATGCGGTCGGCGGTTGCGAAGTCGCGGTTCTTGCGGGCAGCCTGGCGCTCCTCGAGCAGCGCGTCGATACGCGGGTCGGACTCCTGGGCCAGGTCCGCGACTTCGGCGTCTGCCAGGCCGAGGCCGAGCGAGGCGTCGAACTCTGTCAGCAGATCCCGACGGTCCGCCGGCTCGAGAGCGTCACTCTTCAGCACGTCGAAGACCACGGCCAGGGCGCGAGGCGTGTTGAGATCGTCGGCCATCGCGGCGCGGAAGCGCGACTCGAAGGGTTCGCAGCGGGCGGGGTCGGCTGCACCGGTCGCACCGCGCAGCTCGGCCGCCTGGGCCAGCAACCGCCGATAGCCCGTGGCCGCCGCCTGGGCCGCCTCGACCGTGAACGCTTGCTGCTGCCGATAGTGGGCCTGGAGGATGAAGTAGCGGAACGCCAAGGGCTCGATCCCCTGTTCGATCAGATCCGCCACCGCGAGCACATGCCCTTTGGACTTCGAGATCTTTTCCTCACCGAACGTCAAGAACTCGTTGTGCATCCAGACGTTCACCCACGGCGTCTCGGCGAAGGCGCACTCGCTCTGGGCGACCTCGTTGGTGTGGTGGACCTTGATGTGATCGACGCCCCCGGTGTGGATGTCGAAGTGCTCACCGAGGTAGCGCCGGCTCATGGCCGAGCACTCGACGTGCCAGCCCGGGAACCCACGGCCCCAGGGAGAATCCCACTCCTGCTGTCGCACCACGCTCGCTTCGGCGAACTTCCACAGGGCAAAGTCGCTCGGGTTGCGTTTGCCCTCGACGGCGGCGATGCGCGCCCCCTCCGCCTCGGCCGCGAGGTCGAGCCCCGCGAACTCGGCGTAGCGATCGAACTTCGCCGTGTCGAAGTAGACCCCGTCCTCGATCCGGTAGGTGTAACCGCGCTCCTCGAGTTCCCCGATCAACACGAGCTGTTCCGCGATGTGATCGGTCGCCTTGCAGAGCACCTCGGGTGGGAGGCAGCCGAGCCGCTCGCGGTCGACGCGCCACTGCTCCGTGTATTCCGCAGCCACCTCGGCGGCCGTGCGCCCGCTCTTCTCGGCAGCGGCCTCCATCTTGTCCTCACCCTGGTCGACGTCGTCGTGAGTCAAGTGGCCCACGTCGGTGATGTTGATGACGTGAGTCACGCGAAGGCCATCAGCCAACAACGCGCGTTTCAACGTGTCGGCGAAGAGCTGCGAACGCATGTTGCCGATGTGCTGGGGGGCATAGACCGTCGGCCCGCACGTGTAGACGCGAGCGTGGCCCGGTTCGATCGGCGCGAAGGGCACCTTGCTGCGCATCCGCGTGTCGTAGAGGACGAGGCTCACGAGCGTTCTCTCCGCTCGATCAACGCCACTGCGATGGCGGAGATGCCTTCGGCGCGCCCAATCGCACCCAGCCCGTCGGTGCTGGTGACCTTCACGTTCACCTGGGCCTGATGGACGTCGAGGGTCGCGGCGACCATGGCCTCGATCTTCGCCGTGTGGGGCCCGAGGCGCGGCTCTTGCGCGACGATCGTGGCATCCACGTTGGCGAGTCGGTAGCCGTCGTCGCGCACCCAGCCCATGACCTGCTCGAGGATCACCCGGCTCGAGATGCCCTCGATCTCGTGGTTCGAAGACGGGAAGTGCCGGCCGAGGTCACCGCGGCCCACAGCGCCGAGCAACGCGTTTGTAATGGCGTGCAGCAGCACGTCGCCGTCGGAGTGGCCTTCGAGCCCGCGGTCGTGTTCGATCGGGACACCCCCGAGGACGAGCGGCCGGCCCGCCTCGAGTCGATGCGCGTCGATTCCCTGACCCACGCGCATCCGCGGCGCGTACATCAAGCCTCCCACTCGGGGCGGCGCCGAGCGAGGAGCGCCTCGGCGGCGACGAGGTCCGAGGCCACGGTGATCTTCAGGTTCTCGGGGTCGCCCGGGACGAGGTGCACTGGCGCTCCGAGGGCCTCGATCAGGCTCGCGTCGTCGGTCACGACCGCACCGGAGGTCTCGGCCTTGGCGAGCGCCTCGCGCAGCAGATCAATGCGGAAGACCTGGGGCGTCTGGGCTCGAAAGTACTCGCTGCGATCCGGGGTCTCGATCACCACGCCGCCTTGGGCGCGCTTCAAGGTGTCGGGGACCGGCACGGCCAGCAGCGCAGCGCCGTGCTCCCGAGCCGCCCGCACCACGTCGGAGACCAGGCTCGGCCGCACCAAGGGCCTCGCTGCGTCGTGCACCGCCACCAGAGTCGTGCCGTCCGGGACGGCGGCGAGCCCCGCCCGCATGGAATCCTGGCGCTCGGCTCCGCCTCCGACCGGGGGCAGGAGCTTCTCGACCCCCTCGAGTTCCGCAAGGCAGGCAGCCGCTCGAGCATCCCCTTCTGCCGGGACGACGGGAAGGATGTGCTGCACTTCCGGCGAGGCCGCGAGTGCCAGGACCGAGTGGGCCAGCAGCGAGCGGCCCGCCAGCGGGGTGAAGCCCTTCGGGACGTCCCCGCCGAAGCGTTCGCCACGGCCGGCGGCGAGAACGAGTGCGACGACCGACATGGGCGCCAGAATAGCCGATCCCCAAGGGCCTCGGTTCCGTCGCTCGCTCGCTGTACGCAGTCGATCCGTGGAACCTGTACGCAGTCGATCCGTGGACCCGTACGCATCGGTTCGATGGACCTGTACGCATCGGTTTCGGCCGGCGCTCCCCACGCGCAGCCGGGTTGCTAACGTCGGGCCGCGGAGGTGAACCGATGGTACGCAGACAGTGGATTTTCCTGGCAGTCCTGCTCTGGGTGACGGCGGCCGGCGCGCGCGCCGACGACCTGGGCGGCGACGCCCCGATGCTCGTCCCCGACGCGGCCGCGGCGGACTCCGGCGCCGTCGAGCCGATGGGCAGCCCCGAGCCCGCACCGGGGCCCGCCGACCCGGCAGCGCCCGCCGAGGACGCCGCGATGATCGACCTCTCCCTGGCCGACGCCATGGCGCTCGCCATCGAGAACAACCTCAACGTCCAGGTGGCGCGGCATGACCCGCTGATCGCCTGGGAGCGGACTCGAATCGCGTGGGGCGCCTACGATCCGGTCGCGTCCATCGAGTCCATCCGCAGCGACACGGAGACCCGATTCGCTAGCGCGCTCCAAGCCACGCCCGGCGCGGCGGGGACCACTCCGGTCGCACTCGTCGAAGACGAGGTCTGGCACAACGAAGGCAGCCTCGGCGGCATCCTCCCCGTCCTCAGCACCCAGTACGAGCTCAGCTTCAGCGGAGACAAGACCAAGACGAACCGCTCGATCTCCTCCCTGCGCGAACAATGGACGAGCGGCCTCACGTTCAGCTTCACCCAGCCCCTGCTTCGGAACCTCTACTGGAACCAGCCGTGGACCGAGGTCAAGCTTTCGAAGGAGGCCTACGGTCAGGCCCTGGAAGAGTTTCGCCTCCAGCTCATGAACATCGTGACCCGCGTCGAAGATTCGTACTGGGAGGCGGTCGCGACCGACGAGCAGGAACGCGTCGCGGTCAAGAGCCTCGAGGCATCCCAGGAGCTGCTCGAACAGACCGAGGTGCAGTACGAAGTCGGGGTCGTCTCCAAGGTCGAGGTGTTCGAGGCCGAGGCCGGCGTGGCGGAGCGCGAAGTCGAATTGATCCGCGCGCGAAACGCGTACCGTTCGGCCCAGGACGACCTGATCGACCAGATCCTCGGCGTCAACCTCGAGGCCGGCTCCCGCACGCTCGTAAACCCGACGGACCGACCCGACGAGTACACGGCCTACGTCGTCGACGTCGAAGCGGCGGCCGGCAAAGCGATGCGGCTGCGGCCCGAGCTCGCAGCCCTCGACCAGGCCATCGAGCAGCAGGAGATCCGGCTCACCTTCAACCGGAACCAGATGGCACCCCAGGTCGACCTCGTCGCGAGCTATGGCTACACGGGCCTCTCAGGCAAGCCGTGTGACCCGACCGGGCCCCTGGGGTTCTGTAGCAGTCTCGCCCCCCCGATCGACATCCACTCGAACTTCGGGCACTCGACCGAGGACTTCTTCGATCACGACGGTGCGAATAACTGGAGCATCGGCGGCGTGTTCTCGATCCCGCTCGGCAACCACGCGCCGCGCGCGCGCAAGCGTCAAGCGGAGATCGAGATGCGGAAGATCCGCACCCAACGCGTGCGGCTCGTCCAGGACATCATCCTGAACATCCGGAAATCGGCCCGCGACCTCCGGAGCGCGCAAGAGGGCATCGAGGCGGCCGAGCGACGCCGCCTCGCCGCCGAGGAGCAGTTCCGCGCGGAGGGCATCCGCCTGGAGCAGGGCGAATCGACTCCCTTCGACGTGCTGCAGCGCGAGCGCGACCTGGTCAGCGCCGAGAGCCAGAAGATCGGCGCCTTCCAGCTCTATCGCAACGCCGTGGCGGCCTTGGAACGATCCCAGGGGACGATCCTCGAGCGCCACAACATCGTGGTCGATGAGGCCCGGCGCCTGCGTTAGATTCGCTCCGCCCTTTTCGGGCGCTGTTGCGAGGTGGGGGGCACATGGCCCTGTTCGGCGGCAAGGACGATCGCGAGACGACGGAGCCCACTGCGGCCCGTGGCCCCGCCCGTTCCGAGGCTGCACCCTCCCCGCCCCGAACGACTCAGCCCGCGCGTGAGACGCGGTTTCAATCTCCCCCGCTCGAGGTAGAGAAGATGGCCAACGTCGGTAAGTCGATCACGTTCAAGGGTGACATCTCCGGAGACGAGGACATCCTCGTCGAGGGCAAGGTCGAGGGCAAGGTCGACCTGCCCGAGCACCAGCTCACCGTGGGTGCCAATGGAATCTGCGAGGCCACGGTCACCGCCAAGACGGTGATCGTCACGGGCCGTGTGGCCGGGGACGTGACGGGGCTCGAGCGCGTGGAGATCCAGGCGAGCGGCGTGGTAGATGGCGACGTCCGGGCGCCGCGGCTGGTCGTCGAGGAAGGGGCCGTCTTGAACGGGTCGATCTCGATGACGAAGAAGGAGGGGGCGCAAGCCTCTGCGAAGCCTCAGGCTTCGCCTCCGGCTCCTAAGCCTCAGGCTTCGGGCGGGTTCGCGACTCCCTAGGCTCTGCCGCCGGGTGGGGAAGGAATTCCCTTCCTGCGAATGGCTGGCCTGGATGGTCGGGCCAGCCTCGATTCCGCCTGCGGCGGCGCCGGAAGGGAATTCCTTCCCCACCCGGCTCTTCTTGTAGTGGGCGACTGCTCGGTGGCTTGGGGCTTAGGCCCGGCTGGTCTTTTGTTTGCCCTTGGGCTTGTTGGGCTTGCCCTTGGACTTCGTGCTTCCGCTTGCGGCGCTGGCGGCAGCTCGGTTTTCTAGCAGGAGCAGGGTCGGGGCGGCGATGTAGATGCTCGAGTAGGTGCCGACGACGATGCCGATGCTCATGGCGATGGCGAAGGGGCGGATGACTTCGCCGCCGAGGAAGAGGAGCGCCAGGACTGCGAGGAGCGTCGTGCCGGAGGTCAGGATGGTGCGGCCGAGCATCTGGTTGATGCTGTGGTTGATGACCTCGGGGAGATCCTGCTTGGTGCGGATCTCCATGTTCTCGCGGATGCGGTCGTAGATGATGATCGTGTCGTTGAGGCTGTAGCCGACGATCGCCAGCATCGCAGCCAGGACACGCAGGTCGAACTCCATCCCCATGATCACGAAGAGGCCGCCGGTGACGAGCACGTCGTGGAGGGCGGCGACGATTGCGCCGGGGGCGAAGCGTGTGGTGAAGCGGAAGGCGATGTAGAGCAGGACCATGATGCCGGCCACGGCCAAGGCCCGCAGGCCGTCGGCTCGCAGCTCCTCCCCGACCTTGGGCCCGACGAACTCGACGCGGTCTTCGCGCGCCTCGCCCACCTGCTCGCGCAGGGCGGCCATGATGTGATCGACGACCTCGCCCTTCTCCCCTTGCGACTTGCTGAACTTGATCAGGAACTCGCGCGAATCCTCGGCGCCGAAGCGCACGACGCTGACGTCCTCCACCACGCTGCCCGCAGCGGCGCGGATGGCGGCTTCGTCGACGGCCTCCTCGCCGGTGAAGTTCACCTGGATCTCGGTCCCGCCCGCGAAGTCGATGCCCAGGCGGAAGCCCTGCACCGGGATGGCGGCGAATCCGATCAGGATCAGCACCGCGGACAGGATCGCGGCGGACTTCGCGTAGCGAACGAAGTCGATATGGGTTCCGGGCTTGACGATCTCGAAGGGCACGATGTTCCCCTAGATGGAGACGGCTTCGACCGGGCGATCGCCGGGCCAGAGCTGGAAGAGAAGGCGAGTCACCACGAGCGCCGCAAAGACGCTGGTGAGGATCCCGATGGAGAGCGTCACCGCGAAGCCCTTGATCGGGCCGGTGCCGAACTCGTAGAGCACGATGGCGGTGATGAGGGTCGTGATGTTGGCGTCGAGGATGGTCCAGGTCGCCTTCTCGAAGCCCGTGCGGATGGCCCCGCGTGGCAGCTTCCCGGCCCTTAGTTCTTCGCGGATGCGCTCGAAGATGATCACGTTGGCGTCGATCGCCATACCGACGGTGAGCACCAGGCCGGCGATGCCGGGCAAGGTGAGCGTCGCGCCGAACATCGACATCAAGCCGACGATCATGACGAGGTTCACCAACAGGGCGATGGCCGCATAGCCGCCCGACAGTCGGTAGTAGACGCCTGCGAAGGCCACCACGGCCAACAGGCCGACGATCGAAGCGTTCAGGCCACGGCGGATCGAGTCCGCGCCGAGGGCCGGGCCCACGGTGCGCTCCTCCTCGATCACCACCGGCACCGACAAGGCACCCGCGCGCAGGATCACGGCCAGCTCGCCGGCCTCGTCCGAGGTGAACTGGCCCTCGATCTGGCCGCGGGTCGAGATCCGGCTGCGGATCGACGGCGCGCTGTACACGTCGTCATCGACGATGATGGCGAGCTGCTTGCCGATGCTCTCCTCGGTGAGCTTCGCAAAGGTCTCGGCGCCGTCGGGCTTCCATGTGAAGTTCACGATCGGGCGACCGCGCTGGTCGAAGCCCACCGCCGCGTGCTTCAGCTTCTCGCCCGTGATGTCGGGCTTCTCGGGTACGAGGAAGGCGAACTGCACGCGGTTCGTGAGGCGATCCCGCTGGAAGGCGATCTTCGTTTCGGGGGGCAGGCCGTCGGGCAGCCGGGCACGCAGCAAGTCTTCGCTGCGATCCTGGTCGAGCACGATCTTGAACTCGAGGAAGCCCGTCTGGTCGAGCAACGTCCGCGCCTGGGCCCGCTCGAGCTCGCCACCGGGGATCTGGACCAGCACACGGTCGCTGCCCTGGCGGGTGACGACCGACTCCGGGATGCCCGTCTGGGGGTCCTCGATGCGACGGCGCATGACCTCGAGCACCTGCAGCATCCCGGTCTCGCGAACGTCGCGCTCGGCAGCGTCCGTCAGGACGTAGCGGAGGCCGTCGCCCTCCCCGCCCGCCGTTTCGAGCCGCTGCCATTCGCCCAAGGCCTTTCGCACGTCGGCTTGGGCCGTGCTGCCGGCATCGACCACCAGGGTCGCACCCTCCCGCGCGATGGACCGGACCGTGACGTTCCGATCGTCGAGATCCTCCTGGATCTGACTCGCCAGGACGTCGAGTTCATGCTCGATGGCCGTCTCGAGCTTCACCCCCAGGACCCAATGAATGCCGCCCCGCAGGTCGAGCCCGAGCCGCATCGTGGTATCGGGCAGCCACCACGCCCCGGCGCGCGTCTCGTCCTCCGCCGCGTTCGACAGGGCGAAGAAGCCGAGCCACACGACCGTCGACGCCACCAGGATCGCTCGCCATCGAAGGCTCACGAGCTTTCTTTCCCGTCCGCACGAGCCGTCCGACGTTCGACGCTCTTGCGGTCCACCTTCACGCGGACGCGCTCGCCCTTCACGTTGGCGATCTCGATCGTCAGGACTTCGTCCGTGGCACCCACGACGCTGCCGTGCATCCCCCCGGTGGTCACGACCTCATCCCCTTTGGCGACGCTCTCGAGCATCTTGTCGTGCTCCTTGCGCTGCTTGTTCTGCGGCCGGATGAGGAGCAGGTAGAAGATGCCGAACACCATCACCATCGGAATGAGAAAACTGTTGAACAGGCTCGGCTCGGTTTGGAGCCAGACCGCGAGGGGAAGCGCGTTCATGAAGGGGTCGGACCTTTCCTAGCGCGCTATCGCGCGGCGTCCCGCCCGAGGGCTTCGGCGCGATCGGTCCGCTCCCACGGGAAGCCGGAATCCTCCCGGCCGAAGTGCCCGTGGTACGAGGTCGCCCGGTAGATCGGGCGGAGTAGATCGAGGGCCTCGATGATCCCGCGCGGGGTCAAGTCGAAGTGCTTGTAGACGAGCGTCGAGAGCGCCGCCTCGTCGAGGGCGGAGGTTCCGAATGCATCCACCCGGACCGACACCGGCTCGGCCACGCCGATCGCATAGGCGAGCTGTACCTCGCAACGCCGGGCCACGCCCGCCGCCACGAGGTTCTTCGCGACCCAGCGGGCTGCGTAGGCGGCGCTGCGGTCCACCTTCGAGGGGTCCTTGCCCGAGAACGCGCCGCCGCCGTGGCGGCCCATGCCGCCGTAGGTGTCGACGATGATCTTGCGGCCGGTGAGGCCCGCGTCGCCCATGGGGCCGCCCACGACGAAGCGGCCCGTGGGGTTCACGTGGAAGATCGTGTCGGCGTCGATGCCGTCCCTGCCGAGGGTCGGCTTGATGACCTTCTCGATCAGGTCCTTGCGCAGCTGGTCGTGGGAGACGTCGGGCGAGTGCTGGGTCGAGAGCACGATGGTCTGGATTCGCGCCGGCTGGTCGCCTTCGTATTCGAGGGTCACCTGCGACTTCGCATCGGGCCGCAGGTAGTCGAGTTCGCCCGACTCCATGGCCGCGCGGTGGCCCTCCATCAGGCGGTGCGCGAAGCGGATCGGCGCCGGCATCAACTCCGGCGTCTCGTCGCAGGCGAAGCCGAACATCAAGCCCTGGTCACCGGCACCCTGCTCCTTGTGCAGGCCCTCGCCCTCGCTCACACCCTGGGAGATGTCCGGGGACTGCTGGCCGAGCGCGACCTGGACCGCGCAAGTGGAAGCATCGAAGCCCATCTCGGAACTCGTGTACCCGATGTCGTGGACGACCTGCCGGATGACCTGGGGCACCGAGATCTGGGCGTCCGTCGTAACCTCGCCCGCCACCTGGACGAGGCCCGTGGTGGTCAGGGTTTCGCAGGCCACACGCGACTGCGGGTCCTGCTCCAGCATCGCGTCCAGGATCGCGTCGGAGATCTGGTCGCACATCTTGTCGGGGTGCCCCATGGACACGGACTCGGAGGTGAAGAGCGGTCGGCGGGCCATCCAAGGCACTCCTTGAGGCAAGGGAACAGGCAGCGAGAACGGGAGTTTATACGGGATGAGCCGCCTCGGATCAAACCCGGAACCCACCCCGGAACCCACCGGCAGGCAGGCGGCAGCCGACGTGGCGGCGGCTCGGCCGGAGCACCGGCTCGAGGCCGGGGCGGGAGCCCAAGCCTCGGCTAGGCGCCGGCGCTCTCGGGCTCCTCCAGGACGCTTCCGAGGGCCTCGACGGCGGCTCGGGCGTCGGGCCCGACCGCACGAATCCGCAGCTCGGTTCCCGGGCTGGCGGCCAGCGACAGCAGCGAGAGGACGCTCTTGCCGCTCACCCACTCGTCGCCCCGCGCCACCTGGACTTCCGCCTCGAAGCCGCCCGCCACGGAGACGAAGCGTCCGGCCGGCCGCGCGTGCAACCCCAGCTCGCTCTTCACGATGAAGGTGGCCTCGACCGCGTCGCCCGAATCCTCCGCTGCGGTCACGAGCCGCCGCCGGGCAGGATCTCGCTCGCAACGGAGATGTTCCGGCGGCCGTACTCCTTGATGAAGGTCGCGAGGTCTTCGAGCGGCTGCGGGTCGACGCCGCTGGCGAGCTTGATCAGCATGGGCAGGTTCACGCCGGTCACGACCTCGACCGCGTGATCCTTCTGGAACGACAGGCTGATGTTGGACGGCGTGCCCCCGAACATGTCGGTGAGGATCAGCACGCCCTCGCCTTGATCGGTCTTCTCGAGGGCTGCCTGGATGCCGCTGCGCATCTGCTCCACGCCCTGAGCCGGCTCGATCGAGACGGCCTGGAAGTCCGGCGCGTCGGGGACGATCAGCCGCAGCGCATGGAGGAGTTCTTCACCCAGGCGATAGTGCGTGACGAGGACGACGCCGATCTTCACGAGGCTTTCTCCGAGCGCCCGATCATGTGGGCTTTGCCGAATCACGGTGGGTCACGTTTACTTCGCGCCCCAAGGATCGCAGATCTTGCGCGAGCTGGTTCGCGATCGCCACCGAGCGATGGCGGCCGCCCGTGCACCCGACCCCGACGGTGAGATAGGCCTTCCCCTCTTCGTCGTACAGGGGCAAGAGGAAACCGAGCAGGTCGCGCAGCCGCTCGAGCAGAGCCCCGGTGCGCTCGCTCTTCAACACGTACTCGGCCACACCGGCGTCCGCTCCGGTCAAAGGGCGCAGCTCGGGCTCGAAGTGCGGGTTGGGCAGGAAACGCACGTCGAACATCAGCTCCGCCGAGCTTGGCGTCCCAAAGCGGTAGCCGAACGATACGACGTTCACGACCGTGGAACGGGTGGCCCCGACCACGTGACGCACCACGGTCTCGCGCAACTGATGCACGTTGAGGCGCGACGTATCCACCACGATGTCCGCCAGGCGGGCGAGATCGACCAGCAGCTCGCGTTCGCGCTCGATCCCGTCCTGGACGTTCCCGCCGGGCGAGAGCGGGTGGACGCGGCGCGTCTCGCGGTAGCGGTTCACCAGGGTCTCGTTGTCGCAATCGAGAAAGACCAGCTCCGGGCTCGTCCCGTCGGCCCGCAGCTCGCGGATCACGTTGGGGACGCCCTCCAGGAAGGTGGGCTCGCGAGTGTCGATGGCGAGGGCCACGCGCTCGACGGGAGGCGTCGACTGCGCGCAGAGCTCCAGGAACTGCTTGATCAGCATGGGCGGCAGATTGTCGACGCAGTAGAACCCGAGATCCTCCAAGGCCGCCATGGCCGTGGTCTTGCCGCTGCCCGAGAGCCCGGCGACGAACACGATGCGAGATTCGCTCACTTCATCCCCCGAAACGACAGAGTTCACGGGGCTCACTTCATCCCCAAGAAAACCGAGTTCACGACTTCCCCAAAGCGGCCCGCTTCACCCGCTCGTCGAGCCGGTGGGCGGCGGACTCGCCACCGGCCCGGTCCCGGTGGTCTCGGACCGCCAGATCGACCAGGGTGGCCAGGTTGCCCGAAGGACGCGCCGGAAGCACGACGACCGGGATCGAATGCCCTGCGACCGATTCCACGGGCCGCTCGAGCCCGACGCGTTCGACCACCAGGCCTTCCTTCCAGGGCACGATCCGGCACACCAGGTCGACCGTCGCTCGCATCGCCACCGCCACTTCGCCATAGAGACGTCGCAGGTCGACGATCCCGATGCCGCGAACTTCGAGGTGATGGCGGATGAGTTCGGGGGCCTGCCCTTCGAGCCGGCCATCGCGCTCTTCGAGCCGCACCACGTCGTCGGCGACGAGTCGGTGGCCGCGCGTGATGAGTTCGAGGGCGGTCTCGCTCTTCCCCGCACCGCTGGGGCCGAGGATCAGCACGCCCGTGCCGCGCACCTCCACGAGAGCGCCGTGGACCTGGACGGTGCCTTCGGCGGATGCACCTGCACTCGGGTGCTGGTCGGTCGCCACAGCGGGCCCTCCCTCGCCAGCGGATCGGGCGTTCAGAACTTGGCGTCTTCCTCGCTGATCGCGCTGAAGACCTCCTCGACGGAGGATGCCTCCATCAGCTGCTTGCGAAAGCTCGCGTCCCGGAAGAAGCGCGAGATGCGTGCGAGGGCCTTCAGATGCTGGCCACCGGAGTTCTCCGGCACCACCAGCAGGAAGAACAGGTGGGTCGGCTGCCCGTCCACCGCTTCGAAGTCGATACCCGGGGTGCTGCGGGCGAACGCGGCGAGCAGCCGGTCGAGGCCCGGGAACTTTCCGTGGGGGATGGCCACGCCTTCCCCGATTCCCGTGCTCTGGAGCCCCTCGCGGTCCATCAAGACCTGGAGGAGGCGGTCGCCTTCGAGATCGGGCACGGCGTCCGCAAGGGCTCCGGCCATCTGGGCGAGCACGTCGCGTTTGGGCCCGGGTTCGAGCTCCAGCACGACGGCGTCCTGCACGACGATGTCCATGATCTTCAAGGGGCGACCCCCGGGGCGCACAGGCCCGGGTGTCCGGGCACGGCGGGAGGCTAACCCACCTGTCGGCGCTTCGTCGACGAGAGCACGTTCATGGCCTCACGATATTTCGTGACGGTCCGGCGGGCGATGTCGATCTGGCCGGCCTTGAGCATTTCGGCGATCCGCTGGTCCGAGAGCGGTCGCCGCGGGTCCTCGGCGGCGATGATCTTGCGGATCTTCTCCTTGACACTCGCGCTCGCGATGGCCTCGCCGTCGGTCCGGTTGATGCTCGAATTGAAGAAGTATTTGAGTTCGAAGATGCCCTGGCTGGTGTGCGCGTATTTATTGGTGGTGACGCGGCTCACCGTGGACTCGTGCATCTCGATGTCCTCGGCCACGTCGCGCAGGTTCAAGGGCTTCAGGTAGGCGATGCCCTTGTCGAAGAACTCCCGCTGATGCCGGATGATGCTCTGCATCACCTTGTAGATCGTGCGCTGCCGCTGATGGATCGACTTGATCAGCCACAAGGCCGACCGGACTTTCTCCTGGACGTATTCGCGCGTCTCCTTCGGGGCGCCGGCCTCCTTGGAGAGCACCTCTCGATAGAGATTGCTGATCCGCAACTTCGGCAGGCCGTCTTCGTTCAGCTGGACGTGGAAGTCGTCGCCCAGCTTGTAGACGTAGATGTCCGGGATGATGTAGACGGGGTCGTCGCCGCCGAAGGGGCGGCCGGGCTTCGGTTCGAGCTGGCCGATCACGTCGGCCGCAGCGGAGACTTCCTCGATCGGGATGCCGAGGGCGCGGGCGAGCCCGCGGAAGTCGCGGCGCGTGAGCGCATCGACGTGCTCGTCGATGATGCGGATCGCCAGCGGATTCTTCAGCCCGATCACCCGGCATTGGATCAGCAGACACTCGCGCAGGTCGCGCGCGCCCACGCCCGTCGGGTCGAAGCTCTGAACCTGCACCAGGGCCGCCTCGACCGTCTCCGTGTCGATGCCGGACTGCCCGCAGATCTCCTCGATCGTCGACTGGAGATAGCCGTCATCGTCGATGTTGCCGATGATCCAGTGCGCCGCCTCCACTTCCTCGGACTTGAAGCTCGCCAGCTGGAGCTGCCACTCGAGGTGCTCGGCCAGGGTCTCGCTGCGACTGAGGGTGTTCTCGATGGAGGGCCGCTCGTCATCTTCGCGGATGGGCGCCATCCCGGTCTGGGGATAGGCGTCCATGTAGTTCTGCCAGTCGACGTCGGCGATCTTCTCGGCGTCGGTGGGTTCGCGGTCGGTGACGGTGGCGTCGCCGGACTGATCGGCGGCGGCGGTCTCCGCCGTCTCGGGCTCGGGCTGGGTGAGGTGGGCCTCGGCGGCCTGGGCCGAGTCGCGCTCCTCCTCGACGTCCATGGTTTCTTCGAGGACCGGGTTTTCCTGGAGCTCCTGCTCCACGACCCCGGCCAGCTCCAGCCGCGACAGCTGCAGGAGCTTGATGGCCTGCTGCAGCTGCGGCGTCATCACCAGCTGCTGACTGAGGCGGAGCTCCTGCTTGATCTCGAGTGCCATTGCGCGTGGTCAGCCGCCCTAGGCGAGCTGGAAGTTCTCCCCGAGGTAGATCTCGCGGACGGTGGCATCGCCGGCGATCTCGGCGGGCGAGCCGTGCCGGACGATCTGCCCGTCCTTGATGATGTAGGCGCGATCGCAGATCTGGAGCGTCTCGCGCACATTGTGATCCGTCACGATCACACCGATCCCCCGCAGCTTCAGCTGCTCGACGATCTTCTGGATGTCGATCACCGCGATCGGGTCGATCCCCGAGAACGGCTCGTCCAGAAGCATGAATTTCGGCTCCAGGACCAGCGCTCGGGTGATCTCCACCCGGCGCCGCTCCCCGCCCGAGAGCACATCGCCCCTCGTCTTCGCCTTATCGGCAAGACCCAGCTCTTCCAGGAGTTCTCGCAGACGCTCCTTGCGACGGGCCTTGTTCGGCTCGACCAGCTCCAGGATGGCTTCGACGTTCTGGGAGACGGTCAAGCGGCGGAAGATCGAGGGCTCTTGAGGCAGGTAGGTGATCCCCAGGCGGGCCCGGCGGTACATCGGCAGGGCCGTGATGTCGAGGTCGTCGAGGTAGACCCGGCCCGCCGTGGGGCGCAATGCCCCGACGACGAGATTGAAAGTCGTGGTTTTCCCTGCGCCGTTCGGCCCCAGCAGGCCCACGACCTCGCCGGAGTTCACCTCGAGGTCGACCCCGCGGACCGCCTCCTTGTCGCCGTAGCGCATGCGCAACCCTGTGGCACCGAGTGTGGCAGCCATGGCGCGGGCTACTCCTCCTCGTCGATGAGCAACACGTCGGCATTGCCCTTGATGAAGATCGTGTCGGTCTCGAGATCCCACTCGATCTTGTCGCCCTTGGCGCGGTCGCCCTCGCGCACGAGTTCGGCATTGCCTTCGCAGTGGATCCGCCCGTCGGCCTGCAGGTAGGTCATCTTCTGGCAGCGAGCCTGGCCCGCGTCGCGGTCCATCTTGACGTTGCCCGTGGCGACGATCTTGTCCGGCCGGCTCGAACCCTTCGGGTAGAAGGCGTCGAGGCGGTTGGACGTCAGCACCATGTCGCCGCGCGTGGCCCTCACGTTCTTCGTGAAGATCATGTGTCGCGCGCCATCTACCGCGCGGGCCTCCAGGTCGTCCGACTTGATCCGCAGCGGCGAGCCGTCGCCACCGAAGAATCCGTCGTCCTTCTTGGCCTTCTTGGCCGGCGGCCGAGCGGCAACGGCCGGCGACGCCTTCGCAGCGCCTGCGATCGAGGCTCGCGCCAAGGGCACCCCCGTTTCGAGCACGGTCAGCCCCTCCAGCACCTTCCTCGCCAGCTCGGCGACGGCGCCGTCCACCGCCGCCAAGGAGTCGATCTCGACCACGTGAACGCTCACGACCTCGCCCGTCTCGGTGGAGCGGAGTTGGACGTCGACGCTGAAGCGGCTGCCGATCCCTGTGACGCGACCGAAGACGATGCCATCGACGCCCGCCCCCTCGGACCAGGTCTTCACCTGGGCCGGCGCCGGCTCGGCCACGGCCGGGATGCCGATCTGATCGGGGCCCGTGCAGGCGACCCCGGCCGTCGTCAGCCGGTCGGCCAGGCGGGTCGCGATGTCGGGCGGCTCGCCGGAACCGCTCTTCTCGAAGGGTGCAACGCCGACCGAGCTGGCGGCCCGAGCCGAGCCGGCGAAACCCACGGCGAGCGCGCACAGCGTGATCAAGAAAGCCCCTGCAGTGGCTCGAATCCTCATGCCCATCATCGTGGATTCGCTCACGGTGGCGTTTCGCATCTTCATGATTGCCCGGCCGACGTCGTAGTGGAAGCCCGAGCCTTCGAGGCGCGTGCCTAGGGGGTCGACGATGTCCACCGCGACGCCGCTCTCGATCGTACGCGCGCGGTGGCTGAACTCGGCTTCCTCGGTCTTGAAGTGGTGGCCGTCGGCGGTGTTGCCGCGAACGTTCCCCTTGGCGGTGAAGTCGCTGGTCTCGAGGTCCAGCACCGCCCGGTCGCAGGTGAGCTGGACGCTGGAAGCGCCGTCGTCGCCGGCCGCGTCGAGCCGGACGACTTCGAGGTGTGCGAGGTTGCCGCCGTGTTCGATGCGGGCCCGCTCGGCCACCAGCACCATCCCCGGCTGGCCGGCTTCGCTCCCCACGTAGGTCATCTCCGAAAGCACGAGGTCGACGGCGGAAGCCGGAGCCGGAGCGATCAGACAGATGAGCGCGAGAGCACGGAGTGCGCCAAGCCGCACGAGGGGGGACCACATGCAATAAACATACCAGTGCCAAGACTCAGCAACAAGACAGAAGACCGCTCGCGGGTGAGAAGCCTACTCGTCCTCGTGCCCGAAGAGGGTCTTGAACGGCTCCTGGTGGCCAAGCCAGTGCACGGGCCGAAGGAGCAGGTAGTCGAGGACCACGCCGATCGGGTGAACCAGGTAGGCGACGATGCGAACCGGGTGGCCGGCGCGATCGGATTCGTATTCGTCGGCCTGGGCGGCCGGCGACGCGCCTGCGAACAGGACGGTGGCGATCACCAGGCCCATCGCCTTGCGCACTCGCTTCCCCATGAACGAATCCTCCCGAACCGTTGCATCCTACCATCGGCCGACCGGACGCGGGACCTTCGCGCAGGCGGCGTCGAATGTTGCGACGCTCTGGAACGGCGACCGGTTCCTCTGCCGCAATGCTGCCGAGCCCTCTGAGTTTTGGATGGTCAGGCCAAATCTGATTCCGCCTATGGCGGCCCCATGGTGACCCAGGCAGGAGGAGACGTAGGGAACCCAGGCGCCGGCCGGGTCTCGTGAATTCAAGCACTTAGCAGGCCCCTTCGAGGCCCTCCTCCGGCCGTGTGTAGCAACTCGCGGCTCTCGCGTGTAGCACGAGCGCCGACCCGACCTCACGGCTGTGACGGTCATCGAGGGCCACTGAGGGTCATCACCGGACTCGAGGAGATTCTCCCCAGGGTCGCGTGGCACGAATGCGATCGGCATAGCTCCGAACCAGCGCTCCCCTCCGTCCGGGTACGAAGATACGAGCCCGTCACGGGAGGCCGGCCCTGCGCAGGTGGTCGATGGCCTGGTCCGCGTCCAATCCCAGCCCGGGGATCAGCTCAGTCGCTGACTCCGCCGTGAGATCCGGGTTCACGCGCAGGATCTCCTGCGCCAGCACACGGGCTTCTTCGTGGCGCCCCTCGGACTCGTAGAGGACCGCGAGAGATATGCGCGGGAGGATCCCGTCGGTGTTGGCTGCCCGGACCTGCTCCCACAGCTCCACGGCCTGTTCGGTGCGACCCGCGGCGAAATTGATGTAGGCCACCGCACCCCAAGTGGCCGAGGGCGCCTTGGGATTTAGGCGCAACGCCCGATCGAGCGATTGCATGGCAGCCACGATCCGCCCCCGGCGAGCCAGGGCAACCCCCAGTATCAAATGCGGAAATTCGAAGTTGGGGCCGAGTTCCACCGCCCTCTCCGCAGCAGCGACCGCCTCCTCCAGCTGACCTCGTCTGAGGTGGATCAGGGCCATCACTATATGGGTCGTGGGAATGGATGGGTCCAAGGTGAGCGCTCGCTGCTCCAGCTCTTCGGCGCGGTCGAGCAACGTCGGATCGACGTTCCATCCCATGAGGTATTCGATCCCGTAGGTAGACCCGGCCAACGCGTAGGCCACCGCAGAGTCCGGATCTTGCTCGATGGCGCGCTCGTACAGGTACCGCGCCTCCAGAGTGTCCTCCCAGGTGAAACGCTGGGCGTGAGCCCATCCTCTCCACAGGGTGTCCTGGGCCTCGAGGTTGCGGGTCGATTCGCGCACGATCCGTTCGAGCGCTGCGTCCCGAAGCTCCACCTTCAAGGCGACCAGGATCTGCTGCGAGATATCGGACTGGAGAGCGAAGATGTCGGAAAGCTCTCGGTCGTAGCGCTCGCTCCAGAGGTGAAAGTCGCTGGTCGCATCGATGAGCTGCGCCGTGATCCGTACGCGCCCCTCCGCCTTGCGGACGGTCCCTTCGAGGACGTATCGCACCCCGAGGTCGCGCCCCACGTCTCGCACTTTCACAGGTCTTCCCTTGTACGTGAAGGCCGAGTTGCGAGAAATGACGAACAGCTCCGGAACGCCGGCGAGATCGGTGATGATCTCCTCGGTGATCCCGTCACTGAAGTACTCCTGCTCCGGATCGCCACTGATGTTCACGAAGGGCAGCACCACGATGGAGGGCTTGTCGGGCAGCGGTGGATTGACCGGAGGGCCGCTCACGCCGACGATGTCGATGAGCAGGCCCAGGGGGCGGGGCCAGCTCGCCCAGAGACCCACACCGAGGAGCAGCAGGATAGCCACGGTGGTAGCCAGCACGACGTGGAGACGGCGTCGTGGCGTACGCCGCCGCGATCGGGTGTGGGCGACGTTCGCTACTCCGCGCCCTGACCGAACGCGGTAGACCCGAACCGGCTTCGGGATGTTCTTCACCGTCTGCTCGCCGGCATCCTCGAAGCCGAGCGCGAGCTTCCCCTCGACCTGGTCGTAGGCCGTGCCGGAGATGCAGACCCCGCCTGGCTCCGCGAGGGCCTCCAGTCGCGCCGCCACGTTCACGCCGTCGCCATAGATCCGCTCGTCTTCGACCACCACGTCGCCCAGGTTCACGCCGATGCGGAACCGCATCCGCCGCTCTTCGGGGCGCTCCGCAGTGCTTCGCTCGAGTTCGTCTTGGATCTCCACGGCGCACTGCACGGCGTCCACCACGCTCGGGAACTCGGCGAGGACGTTGTCGCCTGTGGCGTCCACGACGCGCCCGCCGTACTGGCCGACCTTGTCGCTCATGACCTGCCGCGCCTCCGCGATCAGGTGCACGGTGTCGATCTCGTCGGCGGCCATGAGCCGGCTGTAGCCGACCGCGTCGGCGGAGAGAATGGCGCTGAGCCTGCGCTGGGCGCGCTGTTCAGCCATGAGCGAAGACTACACCGGCCGTTCCGGGCTCTCGGCGAATACCGTTAGCCTTGCGATCCGGACGGTTATTCTCTTTGCGTTCCACAGAGATGACGTTGCTTGTCCCATCGAGGGGCTTCGAACAAGGCGCTCGGTGTCTTCTCGGTGTGTCATGGTGTCACTGTGGTGTGTTGACACACGACATAATCCGATCTCGCATCGACTCCCCGTAGCCGCCCCGATCCCACAATTATTGCAACATAGCCTCGCCCAGTACCACTCACCTACGGGCATCTAGATGAACGTAGGGATGGGAACACCTCCCAGTTGCACTTCCCAGTTGGGTCTGCCAGGTGGGTCTTGTTCTCGATTCGGAGGGATGACCAATGAACCTGACCCTGGTGAGAAACCTCTTCTTGAGCGTCGTGTGCTTTGGCGTTCTCGCGCCCCAGGCGGCTGCAACGCCAGCGATCGACGGCGCGATCCTCAACCTACGTGTCTTCAATGCCGATCCGGGGTCGACGCTCAGCACCATCAACAGTTACCCGGCAATCGTCGAGATATCCGACACACCGACCGCCACCCCTGGCTTCGCCAACCTGCACAACTTTCACCTTGCCAGTGGTGGCTCCGAGGCGGTCTTCAACAACGGCGACAGCTTTCAGTTTTCGGCCGACTTGAGGATCAGCGGAGCCGGCGACGGCGAGGCGGGCTTGCAGGTCGCTCCGTGGTGGTCGCAAGACGTCGATGGCCGATTCAACCTCAGAACGACGGATGGTGAGATTGCCGTCTTTGGGGGTCGTCTGCCTTTCTACAGCTTCACGGGCTCGCACGGCCTCAGCTACACAAAGGGCGATACCGTCCACGTCGGCGTAGCCTATCAGGCCAATTCGCTCACTCTGACCGATCCTGCAACGATCGAGTACATGCTGACGTTGGGCGGCACGGATTACACGAGCGGCCCGCTCGCGTTCAGCCAAGGCATTCTCGCGGAGGACCCCCCGCATGGCCTTTGGGGAATACTCAACGACGCGCGAGTCGGCGGATATCTCCAGGTCTTCACGGCCGGGTCCGATGAGAACGTGACGGCGACCTGGGGGAAACTCAGTTTCGTTCCCGAGCCGTCGATCTGCGCCCTGTTGCTGGGATGGTCTGCACTTTTTCTGACAGTGCATAAGCGACATCCTTAGCGGGCATCACGCTTCTGCGGATCGCAGCCATGCTGCCCTCCTGTGGAGCAGTGAGGCGCCTGGCGCTGAAAAGTCCCCCGGGATTGTTGCCAGGACGCGGACTTACGCGGTGGGTGGCGTCCCCAACGGGGTTCGAACCCGTGTTGGAACCGTCTAACCGACCGAAAAAGAACGATTCCGAGTCCTAAACACTTGTCCCGCGCTTGTCCCACACGCTGATCTGCGCGCCCTCAACTTCTTGGCGTGCCGCGAAGCCCCGCCGACAGGGTGACGTGCCATCCGCCGGTCCGGCCATCCTCGACGTAACCCGCGATGTGGGTGACCTCGAACCAGTGCAGCTCCCGAATCGCGATCGATGCCTTGGTGAGTGCGTCGTCGATGGCATCCTCTAGCGATGAGCTGGAACGCCCTGTGAACGCACCCGCCGCGGCTCGGTGCATCCTCCGACAGGTCGAGGGATTCCCTTAGGCCGCGCAGGAAGGCGGCTTCGTCATCGTCGAGGCGGAAGTCCGCCAGAACCTCCTCGACCGCTTCGCCATAGACCTCGACCGCAACGGCGTCATGCACCTCGACGAGGTCCGCCGCATCGAGATGGAGAAGCCCGCGCAAATGGCTGAGCTCGTCGATTTCGCCGGGGGTCAGAACCTTGTCCTCGAAGCAGTGCTTGAGATACCGGTGGTAGAGCTGCCGGCGGCCACGGCTGAGCCGGCGTCGAAGATCGACGTTGCGCGCGGCACATAGATCAGAGACCACTACGCTCGTCACGTCGCGCACACAGTCGGCCCGAGCGAGGAGGTCCTCGATCGCTTGAAGGGTCACGGAGCTTCGCCGGCCCAGCAGCCGGCTGGAGGCGTCTGGTGAGCCCGGGACTCGCTGAAAGGGTCCTGCCACGCTCGATCCCTCCCTCTGGCATTCCGCCAAATCGGCTTGCAGCCTACCTGCTCGGCTCGGCGCTCGCCAAAGCGCCACAGGGCCATCGAGCCTCGGCGAACGGCACCAGTCGAAACGCGGGCGCGTAGCCAGCTCGACTTACTTCCGCGTCTGAGGTCCACTGCACCCCGGCTCTCGCCGCACCAACCCAACCAGCCCCCGCTTCCGCCCAAGGGGGTGGACCCTCCCACACGGCACCCTGATCGTGAATAAGGTTCCGAATCGGTGCAGAGTTTCGTGGGGCGGGTGTGAACCGGTGGACTGGTTCATGTGCCATCGTCGGCTCCCTTAGCGTGCCGCTTGGTCGGCCGACTGCTTGTCGGTAGACATGCGGGCGTAGATGGCTGCTCTCATTCGGGGTCGTCTTCTCTTTTTCGGCGTGACGCTCGCGGATTTCTAACGGCTCGCAGCCCGTCAACAAAGGCTTCCCAACTGATCCTCGCGACCGCCCAGAACCACAGCGCGCAAAGGGCGAGTGTCCACATCCCTCCGATCCATTCTCCACTCAGCAGCAGAGTGACCCCACGCACGATTCCGAAGCCGCCTGCGGTCAGCGATACGACCGCTAACACCGGCAGGACGCCACGCCCCAGTCCGTCTCCGAGCGCGCGCCAACGAGCGAGCCCGAATCCAAGGACTAGTCCAGCGAAGAAGATGAGAACGTCTCGATCCAT
>JAFDDA010000179.1 GCA_019311105.1 Deltaproteobacteria bacterium | reverse complement strand
CTGAAGGCGGCCCTTCTTGAGCGTGAGGATCTTCTCCACGCCGTTTCGCGGGCTCGCCTGGGTCTCGAGGGTCGCGCCGGCGATGCCGGGGACCGGCCGCGAGCCATAGCGGCCGCGCGCGCCAGAGGCGGCGTCGAGGCGGTCGTCGCGGACGCGCACCCAGACCTCGCTGCCCGCCAGGTTCTCCCCCATCTGGACGGTCACCCGTGCCGGACCCTGGGCGCCCCGACGAAGGCCGCGCACCGACTCGTTCACGAGGTCGAGCAGAACGGCCTTGAGGCGCGTCGCATCGCTTTCGATCTCGCCTTCGGCATCGAGCTCGAGGCGGAAGGTGATCCCGTCGCGGGCGGCTCGATCTTCGCAGACCTCCACGACGTCTTCGACGAGGTCGGAGACGTTCACACCGGCGACCGCCTCGGGGCGAGGCACGCGCTCGGCGTCGGCGAGTTCGTCGAGGGCGCTGCGCGCCCAATCGACGGCGCGCTCGGTGCCCGGGTCATCACCCATCTGTTCGGCGAGCACCTCGGGGCGGGCGCGGCGCGGGGGCGCGTCGGCCTCGGCGCAGCGGCCGTGGCCATAGCGGCGCATCTCGCGACGCACGGCGCGGCGCTGGCGCCGGAGCCCGTCCTGGCCGCGCAGGAAGCGCCGCGCGATGCCGAGGCCCCAGAAGATCGCCACGATCACGCCGATCGGTCGGACCAGCAGCAGGAGCAGCCCGGTGACCACGAGGTAGCGGAGCAGGGTGTCGTTCATGTGCATGCGCCAGGCGGCTCGGCGGTGGGCACGGCGGTGGTGAAGAGATGGGCGTCATGGGTCGTCTCCATCGGGGTCCTCCTGTCCGAGGCCGGGGTTCGGGGTGCAGCGGCCGGCCTTCGCCCCCATGACAGAGCAAGGGCCGTGCCGGAGGGCGGAATCGAATGAAATCAGCTACTTGCAGGGTCATGCCGGCCCGGCGAAACGCAGCCCGAAGGCTTCAGGTGCAGCGCAGGCACTGCAGCGCGCTGGCTGCAGCCGCCTTGGCGGCCCTGCTGGCCGCGCCCCCGGCCAAGGCGGCAGAAGAGGGCCGGGCGCCCCTCGGCGACCTCCTCCAGATCGTCGTCGCCCCGCGTGCCCTGCTCGCCATCGATGGCGAAGGCGGCGGCGACACGCGCGAGCCCCTCGAACGCGACGAGCAGGTGTTGTGGACGGGGAGCCGAGGTCTTGTCGGCATGGTCCTGACCGATCGGCGCGTGCTGGCCGTGCGGACCCGATCGGGCCGTTGGCAGACGACCCGTTGGCGTCGTGGCGAGAGCCAGCCGGCTGCGGCGGAGCTCGGCGACCGCGTCGGGCTCGTCGCGACCGATCGGCGCCTGCTCGGCTTCGACGGGGGCAGCGGCAACCTGGCCGAGACGAGCATCGGCCCAAGCGAGCGGGTGATCCAGACGCGGGTTGCCGCCAACGTGGCGGTGGCCGTCACGACCCGCCGAGCCCTCGGCCTCTCGCCCTTCAAGGGTGGCTTCTTCGAGGTCTCCCTCCGGGTCGGCGAAGCCCTCCAGCAGGTCGAAGCGAGCTCAGAGGTCGTGACGATCACGACCTCCCACCGGCTGCTCTTCTTCCGCGCCCGCACCGGGGCCTGGAGCGAGCGCCGACTGGAGCTGCGTTAGTGTCTCGGGCCATGTCGAGCCCCATCCTGGTGACCGGCGCCGCGGGCTTCATCGGCGCCCGCTTCGTCGAATCCTGCAACCAGCGCGGTACGCCGGTCGTGTCCGTGGATCTGCGTGCCCACTTCGAAGAACGGGGCGAATTCTCGGGGCTCGACTTCGGCCCGATCGTGGACCGCAACGAACTGTTCCAGTGGCTGCGGGACACGCAGCCGGAGATCGCCGCGATCGTCCACCTCGGCGCCTGCTCCAGCACCACGGAGACGCGGCTCGACTACCTGAACGAGGTGAACGTCGAATTCTCGAAGCGGCTCTTCGAGTGGGCCACCGAGCAACGAGTCCCCATGGTCTACGCCAGCAGCGCCGCCACCTATGGAGATGGGCGCGTCGGCTTCGAGGACGACGAGAGCCGCATTCCGAAGCTCCAGCCGCTGAACCCCTACGGCCGGTCGAAACAGGAGTTCGACCTCTGGGTCCTCGAGCGCGAGCGCGAGGGGAAGACGCCGCCGTCCTGGGCCGGGTTCAAGTTCTTCAACGTCTACGGGTTCGGCGAGCGCCACAAGGGCGCCCAGGCGAGCGTGGTCGTCCACGCGTTCGACCAGATCGAGAGCACGGGGCGCGTCCGCCTGTTCCGCAGCCACCGCGACGACTTTGCCGATGGCGAACAAAGCCGCGACTTCATCTTCGTCGGCGACGTGATCGAAGTTCTGCACTTCGCCCTCGCGGCCCCGATCCCGCGCGGCATCTTCAACCTCGGCTCGGGCAAGGCGCGCAGCTTCCTCGACCTGACTCGAGCGGTCTTTTCTGCTCTTGGACGAACCGAGGCCATCGATTGGATCGACACGCCCGAGGCGATCCGCGACAACTACCAGTACTTCACCGAGGCGAGCATGCGACGGCTTCACGACGAAGGCTGGGATTCATCCGCCACCGAACTCGAGGAGGGCGTGCGCCGCACGGTCGAACGGCTTCTCGCGGCGAGTGACGCAACGACGGAGACTTCCTGATGGTGACGATCGGAATGAACTACAACGTGCTGCCGGGCAAGGAGGAGGTCTTCGAGGCCGCCTTCAGCAGCGTGCTCGATGCGATCGAGGCCGCCGACGGCCACGACCATTCGCGCCTCTACAAAGGTGTGGGCGGTGGACCGAACGCCGACTATCTGATCGTTTCGCGCTGGGGCAGTGAGCAGGCGTTCAAGGACTTCACCGCGTCGGCTGCCTTCAAGAAGGTCACGAACTGGGGAGCGGAGAACATCCTGGCCGGACGCCCCAGTCACACCACCTACCAGGAAGACTAGACGTTGACCCGCCGGTCCCCGACCAGGATGGCCAGACGTTGACCCGCTGGTCGTGGCTCCGTGGGCTCGTGCTGGCTGGCTTGGCCGTCGTGCTCGGCCTGGGTCTGCTGGAGTTCGGTGCGCGCTTCCTGGTGCCGGCCGTCCGGGGCCCCGAGCTGGCGTCGCCGGCGCTGCGTCGCCAACTCGTGCGCGTGGCGGCCCTCGAGGCGCCGGAGTTGCGCCAGGGGCAGGCCCCGGGTTGGTCGCGGCACTACCTCCTGCACCCCTATCTCGGCTTTGTGCGCGACCCCGAGGCGCCGCGCGAGCTGACGGGAGGCATTCGCGCCCCCCTCGAGGTGAACGCCTGGGGCTTCTTCGGCCTCGAGCCGATCCGGCCCGCGGACGACGACGTCTTGACCGTCGCGATCCTCGGTGGCTCCTTCGCGATGGAGTTGCATCTGTTTGCCACGAACGACCTGCGCGACGCGCTAGGGGCGCTCCCGGCGTTCGCCGGCCGAGAGATCGAAGTCGTGAGCCTGGCCCTCGAGGGCATGAAGCAGCCGCAACAACTCCTGGCACTTCAGTACGTCCTGGCTCTCGGAAGCAGCATCGACTACGTGGTGAACGTCGATGGCTTCAACGAGGTCGTCCTCCCCCTCTCGGACAACCGACCGTTCGACGTGGCGGTCCACTACCCGCGGGCCTGGCCTCTGTTCGCGAGCCGCGGCCTCGACCCCGAAGCCCAGACGCGCCTCGGTGAACTGTCGGCAATCGCGGCATCACGGCGCGCGCGCGCACGAGGCGTGGCGGAGTCGTGGCGGCGAGCCAGCTCCCTCGCACTCCTGCTCTGGTCCACGAGCGACGCAAAGGACGCCGCGCGGGACACGGCCGCGCGCGAAGCCCTGCGCGCGTATCTCGAGGCGCGGAGCGGGCGACGCTCCCTTCAGGAGGTCGGCCCGCCGGACGGTGACGCAGACGAGGCCGCTAGCCGCGAGCGTGCCGTCGCCCTCTGGCGGCGGGCCTCGGGAGAGATCGGGAGGCTCGCGGCAGCCCACGGCGCCGGATACCTGCACGTTCTTCAACCCAACCAGTACGCCGGCGACACTCGAAACTTCACGGCCTGGGAGCGAGAGAACGCCTTCACGGAAGAGGGTCATGACTACCGGCGCTTCGCTCGGGCCGGGTATCCGCTCTTGCGGGCCGAGGCCGGGCGGCTCGCCGCGAGCGGCGTCGACTTCGTCGACCTGACGGCCGTCCTCGACGACGAACCGGAGACCGTCTACCGCGACCGTTGCTGCCACCTCAACGAACGGGGCTACGCCCACGTGGCCCGGGCGATTGCCACCCGCATCGGACAGCAGGCCGGGCCCCCGAGTCAGGGCGACGGAAGCCAGCCGAACCCGTAGAGCAAGGCCCAAGCGAGGGCCTGGAGGACGGCCAGCCCCACCAGGATCGCTCGCACCCGTGGCTTCGGAAAACGCGGCCACAGCAGGGTCGCGCAGCCGGCGACCAGCGCGGCCTCTGCCAGTGAGGCCCACGCGCCGAAACGCGTCGGGTCCCAATAGGAAACGGGGCTCTCGAAACGGAAATCCGAGAAGGGCAGGAAGTGGCGATGCGCGTCTTCCCGGTGCAACGGAAGATCCATCGCTTGGTGGAGCAGCATGCTCGCGAAGAAGGCGACACCACCCCTGCGCTTCGTGGCGAAACCGATGCCCAGGCCGAGCACCGCCAAGGGGATCGAGTTGAAGACGTCGAAGAAATCCTGCCAACCCCGATCGAAGTACCGCTCGCTCCAGATCACGGCCTCGGGCGCACCCATGGCGATGCGTTGCCATAGGTAGAAGAGAAGCATCGGGAGGTCGGGCAGGACAGAGCCCCATAGGATGGGGCGGGTATGCCCACGCCCCGAGCCGCTCCCGAGCAGCGCCAGATTGAGAAGCGCATGCGCGGGGGTGTTCATGCTTTGCGGCCGCCTTTCGGCGTTGTCACCGTGTTAGGCTATCCCACTCTGGCTCTCGCGAGCCAACGAACACGCGGGGTTCCACGATGAAGATCCAACGATTCATGACTGCCGGTGTGCTCACCCTGGCCATCGTCGCGCTGGGTTGCGCGTCTGGGTTTGGTGAGTCCTACGTCTGGAAGCGCGCGTGCGGCACGGATGCCCAGCGACAAGCCGACCGCGACGCGTGCCTCAGCGAATCCGCGGGGCTCGCAGACCCCTCGGACAACCGGGGCGTCGAGTACGCCCAGGATCTCTTCGGCGAGTGCATGGAGGCACGCGGTTGGCAGCGTGTGCCGTCGAGCACGGCCTTGCAGTGCGAATGAGCACCGCGCGCTGAACGGCCTATGACACTCCGCTCCATCGATCCGACCACCGGCCAAGAGATCGCCCGCTACGAAGAGGACGACGCCGCGACCGTACGGGCGGCGATCGAAGTCAGTGCGGCCACCTGGGAGGATTGGCGGGAGGTCTCCTTCGACGGCCGCGCAGGTGTCCTCCGCCGGGCGGCCAACCTGTTGAAGGCCGAGGCCCGAAGCCACGCGGAGTTGATGGCGCGCGAAATGGGAAAGCCCATCGCCCAGGGCATGGCGGAAGCCGAGAAGTGCGCGTGGGTCTGCCGCTACTACGCCGACCACGCCGAGCGCTTCCTCAGCCCCGAACGCATCGCAAGCGATGCCGCGGATAGCTACGTCCGATTCGATCCGATCGGCCCCGTGCTGGCCGTGATGCCATGGAACTTCCCCTTCTGGCAGGTGTTCCGATTCGCTGCGCCGACCCTCATGGCCGGGAACGTCGGTTTGCTGAAGCACGCGTCGAACGTGACGGGGTCGGCCCTGGCGATCGAGAACCTCCTGCTGCGTGCTGGCCTCCCCGAGGGCGCGTTCCGCACCCTGGTGATCGGCTCCGGCGGCGTCGCCGACGTGATCGACCACCCTGCCGTTCGCGCTGTGACCCTGACGGGCAGCGAGGCGGCCGGCGCCGCGGTGGCTGCGCGGGCGGGGCTGCGACTCAAGAAGGCCGTTCTCGAACTCGGCGGCAGTGACCCGTTCATCGTCCTCGACGACGTGGATGTCGCAGCGGTGGCACGCGAAGCAGCACGCGCACGCACGATCAACGCCGGCCAGAGCTGCATTGCCGCCAAGCGCTTCATCGTGCTCGACCCGATCGCCGACGCGTTCGAGAAGGCATTCGCCAGCGAACTCGACGCACTGACAATCGGCAATCCCCTCGACGAGAAGACCGAGGTCGGGCCGCTCGCTCGGCCCGACCTCGTGGAAGACCTCGAACGCCAGGTCGAACGCACACTCGAGGCGGGCGCGCGCCTCGTCACGGGCGGCCACCGGGTTGGAAGCACCGGCTCTTTCTACGAACCGACGCTGCTCTCGGACGTCCGACCCGAGATGGCGGCGGCCTGCGAAGAAACCTTCGGCCCGGTCGCCGTGCTGATTCGCGCCGGGAGCGACGAGCACGCCGTGAAGCTCGCCAACGGCTCCGACTTCGGCCTCGGCGCAAGCGTCTGGAGTGGCGACTCGGCGCGTGCGGAGCGCCTGGTGCCCGCCATCGAAGCCGGCTGCGTCTTCGTGAACGGCATAGTGAAGAGCGACCCCCGGTTGCCCTTCGGAGGCGTGAAGCGCTCGGGCTACGGGCGCGAGCTCGCCGATTTCGGCATTCGCGAGTTCGTGAACATCAAGGCCGTGGTCGTCGAGTGATCGCGTAGCCTTCGGCATGGCTGCGAATCTTCCCATCGGGTTCGCCCACCGCGGCGCACGGGCTCACGCTCCGGAGAACACACTCGCTGCCTTCCGCCTGGCCCTCGACATGGGCGCGACGGGGCTCGAGTCCGATGTGTGGCTCACGCGGGATGGTGTGCCCGTGCTGGACCACGACGGCGAGTTCGGCGGCCGGACGATCGCAGAGATCGGTCGCAGCGAGTTGCCGGATTTCGTTCCGACCCTCGACGAATGGTTCGAGGCCTGCGGCCCCAACGTCCCCCTGAGCCTCGACGTGAAGGATGCCGACGCGGCACCCGCCGTCGTGGCGACGGCACGAAGCCACGGCGCCGCGGGCTCCCTCTGGCTCTGCCATTGGAACTGGAAGACGGTCGCGAGCTGGCGCGACCTCTCTCCGGAGATCCAGCTCGTCGACTCGACGCGCGCCCGACACATGCGAACCCCACCCGATGCCCGCGCGCTGCGCATGGTCGACTTCGACATCGACGCCATCAACCTCCACGCCGACGATTGGACGGGGGAGTGGGTC
>JAFDDA010000087.1 GCA_019311105.1 Deltaproteobacteria bacterium | reverse complement strand
AGCAAGCAGAGCGTCAGGATTCGGTGCCGCAGCATCGCTTCGAACCTCCAGGGGCCCGCGCCGCACAGGGCCGGCCCTGCAACGTAAGTGCACGCAGGCCACTTGGAAGTGACGTTGCCGCCTGGTTCCGGTGCGATTCCCGGGGGCCTGGAGGGCATACGACGAAAGCTGCCGATCGCTTGCCGGCCGGCCGCACCTCGGTCAAGATGGGTCCTCCCCGCCCCGCTAGAGGCGGAGGAGCCACGACGTGCAAGCGAGGCCCAGCCGGGTCTCGAGAGGAGTTCGAACCGACGATGGCCGACATCAAGGGCAGCAAGACCCATCAGAACCTGAAGGACGCCTTCGCAGGCGAGTCCCAGGCAAACCGCCGCTACCTCTACTTCGCCCGCCAGGCGGACATCGAGGGCTACCCGGACGTCGGCGGACTGTTCCGCGACACCGCCGAGGCCGAGACGGGCCACGCCCACGGCCACCTCGACTATCTCAAGTCGGCCGGCGATCCGGCGACCGGCAAGCCGATCGGCAGTACGGACAAGAACCTCGTAGCCGCCGTCGCGGGCGAGACCTTCGAGTACACCGAGATGTACCCGGGCATGGCCAAGACCGCGCGCGACGAAGGCCACGACGAGGTCGCCGAGTGGTTCGAGACCCTCGCCAAGGCCGAGAAGTCCCACGCCGGGCGCTTCCAGAAGGCGCTGGACGGCCTCGAGACTCTCTAGTTTGCAGACTCCGCTCGGGAGACGGGCATGAAGGTCCCGCCTCCCGAGCGGCCCTCTGCGGAACTCCGCTACGAAGACGCCGACTATCTCGACGCCGACGCGCTCGAACGCGAGCTGCGCCGGACGGGTGAAATCTGTCACCAGTGCCGGCGTTGCCTCCCGCTGTGCCCTTCGTTCCCGAGGCTCTTCGAGCTGATCGACGCCACGGACGACGAGATCGCCGGCGTGGCCATGCAGGGTTTCGATGAGGTGAACGAGCTCTGTTACCACTGCAAGCTCTGTTACAACCACTGCCCCTACACGCCGCCCCACGAGTGGGACGTCGACTTCCCGGCGCTCATGCGGCGCCACCAGCTCCACCGCGCCGGGCGCGACGGCGTCCCGCTGCGGCGCAAGCTCACGACCCGGACCGACCTGATCGGCAAGGTCGGCTCCCTCGCCCCCCCGCTGATGAACTTCGCCAATCGCAACCGCGCCTCGCGGGTGATGATGGAGAAGACACTCGGGATCCACCGCGACTGGGTGCAGCCGAGCTACTACCACGAGACCGTCGAGCGCTGGTGGAAGAAGCGCGGGCCCAAGGGCGACGGCTCCGCCGGGCGCGCGGTCCTCTTCACCACCTGCTCGGTCAACTACAGCGACCCGCTGGTCGGCCAGGCCACCGTCCAGGTGCTCGAGAAGAGCGGCGTGCGGGTGGACGTGGCTTATCAGCGCTGTTGCGGCATGCCCTTCACCGACACGGGCGACCTCGAGTCGGCCCGCCGCAACGCCCGGGCGAACGTCGCCGACCTCCTTCCCTTCGTGGACGAGGGCGCCGTGGTGCTCGCGCCGGGCGCTTCGTGCTCGCTGATGCTGAAGGAGGAATACCCGCGCCTCCTCGAAACCGACGACGCCCGCCGGGTCGCCGCCGCGACCCGCGACCTCATGGAGCACGTCTACGACCTGGCCAAGGCCAAGACCCTGAACCGGGACTTCACGAGGAAGGTCGGCAAGGTCGCCTACCACGCGCCGTGTCACCTGCGCGCTCAGAACCTCGGGTTCCGCTCCCGCGACGTGTTGAAGCTCGTGGCGGACGAGGTCGTGCTCATCGACGCCTGCTCGGGGGTGGACGGCACCTGGGGCATGCAGGCCCGCTTCCACGAGGAGTCGATGAAGGTTGCCCGCCGCCTGCTCTCGGAAGTCGAAGCCGCCGCGCCGGACCACGTGGCGACGGACTGCCCGCTTTCGGCCCTGCGAATCGAGGAAGGGACGGGCCGCAAGGCCGTGCACCCGATCGTGTTGCTGCGCGCCGCCTACGGGATGGGCGAGCCGTGAACCCGCTCACCGCCGCAGATGTCTGGAGCCTTGCGGGCTACGAGACCCAGCGCGACGCCTTCCGCCGCGAGATCATCGCGCTGAAGAAGATCCGCCGCGTCCCGCTCGGCCCCCGTGCGACCCTCGTCTTCGAGAACCACAACACGCTCCTCTTCCAGGTGCAGGAGATGCTGCGCGTCGAGCATCTGAGCGACCCGGCCGCAATCCAGGCCGAACTCGATGTCTACAACGAGCTGTTGCCGAGCGAGGCGTGCCTCTCCGCCACGCTCTTCATCGAGATCACCGACCTGGCCGACATCCGGCCCGAGCTCGACCGCCTGATCGGGCTCGACGAGCACGTCTACCTCCGCGTCGGCAGCGAGACCATACGCGCCACCTTCGACGCCGGGCAGATGGAGGAGGACCGCATCTCCGCCGTCCACTACCTCCGCTTCCCTATGGGCGACGAAGCACGCCGCGCCTTCCTGGACGAAGGCAGGCCGGCCCTCCTCGGGATCGACCATCCGAACTACATCGCCGAGATCGAACTCGAGGGTGCAACGCGCGCGAGCCTGCTGAACGACCTGACGGGCGCGACCGGGCTCCTCCTTGCGCCACCGCCGGAGTCGACGGGCGAGGAGGTCGAACTCTTTCGGGAAGGCTCCGCACGCGCCGCCCGCCCCGCAGCACCCGCCGACCCCGGGCACGTCGTGGTCGAACCCCTCGGGCCCTCCGTGGCATTCCTCGACGCCACGCCCGAGCAACACGCCGCCTGCGCCGCCGCGATCCGCCGGGTCGTGTCGGAACTCGGCCCCCACCGCGTCGAAAGCCGAGCGGGTGCCAACGCGGCCTTGCGCTTCGACCTCTTCCCGGAGCGTTAGCCCGCTACTGGATCGGAGTGGCTTCCGCTGCATCCTGCGAGCGGAACGTGAGGCGCGCTTCGGGCCAGGCCCAACAGAAGGCGCCCTCCTCGAAACGGAACTCGACGGACCAGGCGCCTTGGACGTCGACACCGAGGGCTTCCATCTCCCGAACCCAGCGCGAGACGTGGCCACGCGTCTCCTCTGCGAGGGCCGCTCGCTCCTCGGCGCTAGCCGTATTCGCCCGGGCCTCGAGCACGTCCACCGCGGTCGCGGCTTGCTCCGTGCGCTGCCGGACCTCGCCGAGCATCGCCTCGGCGGCTTCGAGCGTCCATCTTCGGGCCATGGGCCGAGCGTACCGCGACTTGCTCGGTTGACGCGACGGGCGGGCGCCTGTACTCCCACGCCCATGCCTCGCCCGCGCCTCGTTCTCGCCAGCGGCTCGCCGCGTCGGCGCATGCTCCTCGCCGAAGCCGGCATCGAGTTCGACGTCGTGTCGCCCGATGTCGACGAGAAGGCGGAGCCCGGCGAGGCGCCCGAGGCCATGGCCATGCGCCTGGCCTCGGAGAAATCGCTCGCGGTCGCCCAACGGCTCGGCCCCGAGCCCGAACGCTTTGCGCTCGGCGCGGACACGATCGTCGTGGTGGATGACGAAGTCCTCGGCAAGCCGGACGACGCGAGCCACGCCGTCGCGCTCCTGGGGCAGATCCTCGGCCGGCAACACGATGTGATTACGGGCTTTGCCCTGACTTCGAGCGCCACGCTCCAACCCGTCGCCCGCGCCGTCACCTCGACGGTCACCATGCGCACGGCCGACCGCGCGGAGATCGAGGCCTACGTCGCCACGGGCGAGCCCCTCGACAAGGCAGGCGCCTATGGCCTCCAGGGGGAGGGGCGACGGTTCGTCACAGGTGTCGAAGGCAGCGAGACCAACGTGATCGGGTTGCCCATCGACGAGACGCGCGCGTTGCTCCGCCGCGCCGGCGCCGAATGAGCGAGGTCGCGGAGCGGCTGGCGGGCGTTCGGGAACGCATCGCTCGAGCTGCCGCGCGCGCCGGGCGCGACCCGGATGAGGTCGCACTCGTCGGCGTTTCCAAGCGAAAGCCCGCCGAGGCGATCGTCGCCGCGGTCGCGGCGGGGCTCGGGAACGTGGGCGAGAACTACGTCCAGGAGGCAGTCGCCAAGCTCCCGGACGTACGGGCGGCGGTCGACGCCCAAGGGCTCGCCCTGCCCCGCTTCCACTTCGTCGGTCAGCTCCAGCGCAACAAAGCGCGCGATGTCGTCGCCCATTTCGACTGCGTCGAATCCGTCGATCGGGCGAGCCTTGCACGGGCACTCGACGCAAAGGCCGAAGCTGCCGACCGGCGCCTCTCGGTCCTCCTCCAGGTCGACCTCTCGGACGAGCCGGGCAAGGGCGGCGCATCCCCCGAGGCGTTGCCCGACCTGCTCGCGGCCTGCGCCGCCCTCTCCCATCTCTCCGTGGACGGGTTGATGGCCGTGCCGGCACCGGGGCGCGATGCCGAGGCGTCGCGGCCCGCCTTTTCACGCCTGCGGGAGTTGCGGGACCGGTTGCGCGAAGCCCCGGGCGGAGGCTCCCTGCGCGAGCTATCGATGGGGATGAGCGGCGACTTCGAGGTCGCCATCGAAGAAGGGGCGACACTCGTCCGTGTCGGGACCGCGATCTTCGGCCCCAGGGAGAACTGAGATGAGCAGCGACGCGCTCGCGACACGTCGGTTTGGCTTCGTCGGCGGAGGTGCCATGGCCGAAGCCCTGGTCGGGGGGCTCCTCGGCGCCGGCGTCGCCGCGGAGCGTATCCGCGTGGCCGACCCCGACCCGGCTCGTCAGAAGGCTCTAGGCGAAACCCACGGCGTGGGCGTCACCGGCGACAATGCCGAAGCCGTGGCCGAGGCCGACGTCGCGGTGATTGCCGTCAAGCCGAACGTCGTGGCCGATGCACTGACGCGCCTGCGCGAGGGCCCGACGAACGTCGAGACCACCCTGTGGGTCTCGATCGCCGCCGGCATCCCCCTCGCCACCCTCGAACACGCCCTCGGAACCGGCGCCCGCGTCATCCGCGCCATGCCGAACACGCCGGCGCTGGTCCACGCCGGCGCGACGGCGATCCATGCAAACGACGCCTGCGACGACGCCGACCGGTCGATCGCACGAGCCCTCTTTGCCGCCGTCGGCACGTGCTGGGAGGCCCCGAACGAAGGCTTGCTCGATGCCGTCACCGGCCTCTCCGGCAGCGGGCCGGCCTATGTCTTCGTGTTCCTCGAGGCTCTCGGCGACGCGGGCGTTCGCATGGGGTTGCCGCGCGACGCGGCCTACGAACTCGCCTTCCAGACCGTGCTCGGCGCCGCGAAGCTCGCCATCGAATCGGGGCGGCACCCGGCCTCGCTCAAGGAACAGGTGACCTCGCCCGGCGGCACGACCATCGCGGGCCTCGAACGCCTCGAAGCAGGCGGCTTCCGCGCCGCCGTGCACGAGGCCGTGGAGGCGGCGACGCGGCGCTCCAAGGAGCTCGGGGAATCCTGAGCGGGCCGCTCAGGCCCGGGCCGCGACCTCCAGCGAGGCGCGGCCATCGGGGCTGCCGAGGAAGATGACACCCGCACCGGCCGTGAGCGCCAGGCTGTCGGGCGGGTTGAAGGCCCACTCCCCCTCGCGGCTACGGACCGCCATCACGAGCAGGTCGAAGCCACGCTCGCGCACCGCAGCGACCGTCGTGCCTTCGACATCCGACCCAGCGCCGACGACGACCTCCTCGACACGCCAGGCGTTCCCGCCTTCGCGCAACATCTGATCGAGGAACGAAACCACCGTCGGGCGCACGGTCTCGGAGACGAGCCGTAGCCCACCGATCCGTTCGGGGGACACCACGGCATCGGCCCCCGCACGCCGCAGCTTCGGCTCGTACGCGGCTTCGAGGCAGCGCGCGACGATTCGCAGATTCGGGTTGAGCGCGCGGGCCGTGAACACCACCAGGACGTTGTCCTTGTCGTTCCCGATGCACGAAACGAGGCTCTGAGCACGATCCACGCCGGCCTTCTGGAGCACGTCGTCCTCGGTCGCATCGCCCACCACCAGCGGGAAGTCCTGCCCCAGGCGGGCAACGAGCGCTTCCACGCGTTCGGCGTTCTCCTCGACCACGACGAGGGGCCGGCCCGTGGCCAGAAGCTCCTGCACCACGGCCTCGGCGCTGTGGCCGGCCCCGCAGACCACGTGATGCTGCTCGAGACGCTCGATCGAACGTTCCATGTGCCGCCTCCGGAAGACCTGTTGAACCGTGCCTTCCACGAGGAAGGCGGTCAGGTTCGAGAAGAAATAGACGAAGGTCCCCGCGCCCGAGAGCAGCAGGAACACCGTGAAGACCTGGGCCACCGGGCGACCGGCGACCGGGATCGTCTCGCCGTAGCCGACGGTCGTGAGGGTGATCGTGGTCATGTAGAGGGCATCGACCCAGCCGAAGTCGGCACCCCCGAGCCCGCGGTAGCCGACAGTGCCGAGGAGAAAGACCCCCAGCAGCATCACCGCCGAGCGTAGGGTCGCCCGGATCGAGTCTTGAACCCCCGTCACCTCGTCTTGGTAACGACCGATCCCGCGCACCCGCAAGCGCCCTTCCCAGCGGGCCTCAAGTCCTTCTCCCGGCCTGCCGATCCTCTGCCGGATAGCTGCCGACCCAGGGAGGACCATTCCGCCATGCGGATGACTGCGCTCGACGTCCAGAACCATGCCTTTCCCCGCCGCTTCAAGGGCTATGACGTGGACGAGGTGGAACACTTCCGAAGCGCCCTGGTCGAGGACTGGGCCGCCCTCACCGCCGAGGCCGACACCCTGCGCAAGCGCGCCGTCGAGCTCGAGGCCCGGGTCGAGCAGCTCGACACCCACGAACAGGCCCTGCGGAACGCCCTGGTGACCGCCCAGGGCATGAGCGACGACCTGCGCCGCACAGCCGAACACGAGGCCCAGATGCGCGTGGGCCAGGCCGAACTCAAGGCCGAGAAGATCCTCGCCGCCGCCCACCGCCAGGCCAGCCGGCTCGCCCAGGAGATCCGCGAGCTGCGGAGCCTCCGCTCGCGAATGACGGGCTCGGTGCGGGCCACGATCGAGACCCACCTGGCCCTGCTCGAGGGGTTCTCCCAGGATCCGGAAGAGGAGTTCGACACGGCGACCCAGGCCCGCCTGGAGTCTCTCGCGAACTCCGACGCCCCGGCCGCCTTCGAAGCCCCCGAGCCCGAAACGCCGACGACGGGAGTCCACGAGCCGGTCCGAGCGGCCGATGCTCCCTCCCCGCCCGAGGAGAAGCGCCAGCTGGACGCCCTGGTTATCCCCACGGGGGAATCCCCTGCGCCCCGACCGGCGGCCTCCGCAGCCCCGGACCCGCCGGCACCCGGCTGGACGGTCCTTCCGGACCAGGGTTGACCGCCGATGACGAGAGTTCCGGGCCAGGGTTGACGGCTGGGGGCGGGAGCCTCAAGGTTTCGCGCACCCCGGAGGGGGTTCGCTTCGCCATCCATGTGACGCCGCGGGCACGCAAGCCGCGCGTGGGCGGGCTGTACGGCAGCGCACTGCGCGTGGCCGTGGCGGCGCCGCCGGTGGACGGCGCGGCCAACCAGGCCATCCTGATCGCCCTCGCCCAAGCCCTCGAGCTTCGGCGCGGCGACTTGGTCATCTCTTCGGGCGAGCACGGACGCGGCAAGGGCATCGTGGCCCGCGGTGATCCGGCCCGGCTGGAGGCGCGCCTCCGAGAGCTGGCGGGCGACTAGGACGGGAGCGGGAAGACACCCTGCTCCGGACGGGCAGCGGGAGAGACATGCCGATCTACGAGTACGAGTGCCAGAAATGCGGCCACGAGTTCGAGCGCGAGCAGCGCATCATCGAGGACCCGGTCAAGAAGTGTCCCGAGTGCAAGGCGAACAAGGCCAAGCGGCTCATTTCCAAGACGTCGTTCGTCTTGAAGGGCGGCGGCTGGTACGACGACCTGTACTCCAGCGCCAAGCCCGAAAAGGATTCGAGTTCGGACGACTCGGACAAGAGCGAGAAGAGCGAATCCAAGAAGTCCGACGACTCCAAGAAATCCGACGACTCGAAGAAGGCCGACGACTCGAAGAAGGCCGACTCCAAGAAGGACACGAAGAAGAAGAAAGACGGCAAGGCCAAGAAGAAGTCTGCCGCCTAGCCGGCCTCGGACGCGGCTGAGATATACTGCCGCCCCTAGCCGGGGGGCTGCACGTGACCTGCATCGACACCGTCGTCGTCGACGGGAAATCGCTCGCACAAGACATCCGCTCCGAGATCGCCGCCGAGGTGGCGGGCCTCGTCGCCGGCGGCCACCGCGCGCCGTGCCTGGCCGTCGTGTTGGTGGGCGACGACCCGGCGAGCGCTTCCTACATCAAGGGCAAACGCCGCGCCTCGGGCCGCGCCGGAATGGAATCGGTCGAGCGCACCTTGCCCGGCAACGCGAGCCAGGCCGACGTCCTCGCCACCGTTCGCGAACTCAACGAAGACGACGCCATCGACGGCATCCTGGTGCAGCTGCCGCTCCCCGACGCGGTCGACCCCAACGCCATAGCCCTCGCCATCGACCCCGCCAAGGACGTGGACGGGCTCCACCCGGTGAATTCGGGCCTGCTGATGGCGAACCGCCCGGGCCTCTACGCGTGCACGCCGATGGGCATCCTCGAAGTCCTCGACCGCCACGGCGTGAAGCTCGAAGGCAAGCGTGCGGTGGTCGTCGGGCGCAGCGCCATCGTCGGCAAGCCGGTCTCGCTGCTGCTCCTTCACCGCAACGCCACCGTCACCGTCTGCCACTCACGAACCCAGGATCTTGCGGGCGTCTGCCGCGAGGCCGATGTCCTGGTCGCCGCCACGGGCCGGGCCCGCATGGTGGGCGCCGACTGGGTGAAGCCCGGCGCCGCGGTGATCGACGTCGGTGTGAGCGTGATCGACGGCAAGCTCGTGGGCGACGTCGACCTCGAGGCCGTCGAGGGCATCGCGAGCCTGGTGACGCCGCCGCGCGGCGGGATCGGCCCGATGACCATCACCATGCTGCTGCGCAACACGGTGGCAGCCTATCGCGCGCGAAAGGGTGTCTAGGTGAGCGACGCCGAGCTCCGCCGCACGCCGCTGAATGCGCGCCACCGCGCACTCGGCGCGCGCATGGTGGCCTTCGGCGGCTGGGACATGCCGGTCCAGTACAGCGGCATCCTCGACGAGCACCGGATCGTGCGCGAAGCCGCGGGGCTCTTCGACGTCTCGCACATGGGCCAGGTCTGGCTGCGCGGGCCCGAGGCCGTCGCCGCCAGCGAGTGGCTCGTGACGTGCCCGGTTGCGTCCTTGAAGCCCGGCCGCGTTCGCTACGGGATGCTCTGCAACGAACGCGGCGGCGTCGTCGACGACGTGACCGTGTATCGCATCGCCGAAGACGTGATCATGATCTGCGTCAACGCGGCGAACATCGAAAAGGACTACCGCTGGATCGTCCGTCACGCGGGCGACGCCACCGTGACCAACGAGAGCGACGCCACCGGGCAGCTGGCGCTCCAGGGCCCGGAAGCGGCCGCGATCCTGGCCCGGCACTGCGACCCCGACCCGACCGACTTCAAGCGCTTCCGACTCTTCGAAGCCAAGGTCGCGGGGGTGCCCTCGCTCATCTCCCGCACCGGCTACACCGGGTCGGACGGGTTCGAGATCTATCTGCCCGCGGGCGAAACCGAAACCGTGTTCGACACGCTGCTCGAGGCCGGGGCCCAGCCCGCCGGGCTCGGTGCGCGCGACACGCTGCGCCTCGAGGCCGCCCTCCCGCTCTACGGCCACGAACTCGACGAGGACACCACACCCCTCGAAGCGGGCCTCGAACGCTTCGTGAAGCTCGAAGCCGGGGGCTTCCTCGGCGCGGAGACACTTCAGGCCCAGGCGGCGGCCGGGGTCGAGCGCCGACTCGTCGGCTTCGTGCTCGATGACCGCGGCGTCGCCCGGGCCGAGCACGTCCTGACTGCGAAGGGTCGCGAGATCGGCCGAGTCACCTCGGGCGCCCCCTCCCCCACCCTCGGAAAATCCATCGGCCTCGGCTACGTTCCGGCCGATTTCGCCAGCCCGGGCACGCAGATCGAAGTACAGATCCGCACCCGCAGCGTGGCGGCTCACGTGGTGGACATTCCTTTCGTCACGAAGGCTGGAGGCCCGAGCGGTGGCTGAGTACAACCTCCCCGATTCCGTCCGCTACAGCCGTGAGGACGAGTGGACGCGGGTCGAAGGCGACCACGTCGTCATCGGCATCACGGACTACGCGCAGCAGCAGCTCGGCGACATCGTGTTCGTCGAGCTCCCGGAGCCGGGCACGCAGGTCGCAGCCGGCGACCCGTTCGGCGTGATCGAATCCGTGAAGACCGTGTCGGACCTGTTCGCGCCGATCACGGGCGAGATCGTCACGATCAACACCGACCTGGCGGAAACGCCCGAAGCGGTGAACGACGATTGCTACGGCGACGGTTGGATGCTCACCATCCAGCCGGCCTCGTCCGACGAGTTGCAGGGCCTGCTGTCGGCGCAGGACTACGCCCAGCACATCAAGGATCGCGAAGAGTGAGCCGCAAACGAAGGCGGCGAGCGATCGTCGCCCCCCGCGAGGGCTGAACCCCGGCCGTGCGATACATCCCCCACACCGAAGAAGACGTCCGGCACATGCTGGGCGTGATCGGCGCCTCGGACATCGACGCGCTGCTCGCGGCGGTGCCCAAGAAACTCCGGCTCGGCCGACCCCTCGATCTCCCCGAGGCCACGAGCGAACAGACGCTCTCCCGCGAGCTCCATGCGATGGCGGAGCGGAACGCGAACCCCGCGACCCACGATTGGTTCCTCGGCGCCGGCACCTACGCCCACTTCACACCGAGCGCCGTGGATGCACTCGCCTCGCGCGCGGAGTTCTACACCGCCTACACGCCCTACCAGCCCGAGATCAGCCAGGGGACGCTGCAGGTGGTCTTCGAGTGGCAGAGCATGGTCTCCGAACTCGTGGGCCTGCCCGTGGCGAACGCGTCGATGTACGACGGGGCGTCGGCCACCGCCGAGGCCGCGCTGATGGCCATGCGCGTGACGCGGCGCGACCGGATCGTCCTCGCCGACGGGCTCCACCCGCACTATCGCGACGTGCTCGCGACCTACGTCGGTGGGCTCGGCGCCGAGGTCGTCACCGGCGAGCGCGCCGCGGACGGACGCGCCGCCCCGCTCGGCAGCCTCGTCGATGACCGCACCGCGTGCGTGATCCTGCAGCAGCCGGGCTTCCTCGGCAGTGTCCAGGACGTGCGCGCGATCGCCGAGGAGGCCCACGCCCACGGCGCGTTGCTGATCGTGACGACGACTGAGGCCCTCTCCCTCGCGCTGCTCGAGGCGCCCGGCAAGATGGGGACCGACATCGTGTGCGGCGAGGCCCAGAGCTTCGGTGTCCCCATGAGCTTCGGAGGCCCGCACCTGGGCTTCCTCGCCACCGCACAGAAGTTCCTCCGGCAGCTGCCGGGCCGGCTGGTCGGCGAGACCGTCGACACCGAGGGGCGTCGCGGCTACGTGCTGACGCTCTCGACGCGCGAGCAGCACATCCGGCGTGAACGGGCGACGTCGAACATCTGCACGAACCAGGGGCTCTGCCTGCTGCTCGCGACGATCTACCTGTCGCTCCACGGGAAGGTGGGCCTGCGAAAGCTCGCCGAGGCGAACCTCGCCAAGGCGGAGTACGCGAAGGCGCGCGTGCGGGCCACGCCGGGGCTCTCGCTGCCCTTCCCGGCGGCGACCTTCAACGAGTTCGTCGTGGGGCTCTCGGAGCCCGCCGACCTCGTGCTGGCGCGAGCGGCGGAAGCCAAGCTCATCGCGGGGCTCGACCTCGCGCCCTACGCCTCCGACCTCGGCCCCGCCCTGCTCGTCTGCACGACGGAGCTTGCCAGCCGCGAGGCCATCGACCGACTCGTGGGCCTGCTCGCTGGAGAAGCATCGTGAGCGCCGAGCGGCCGGGCCCGGCGCCGGAGAACGCCGTCCGCGGCCTCGCCTACGAGGAGCCGCTGTCGATCGAGCGCAGCCGACCGGGGCGCATTGGTTGGTCGCTGCCGGAACTCGACGTCCCGGCGGTCGACCCCGCCGACGTGTGGCCCGAAGGCAGCGTCCGCAGTGAGCCCGCCGAGCTGCCCGAACTCTCCGAGGTCGAGGTCGTGCGCCACTTCACGCGCCTCTCGACCTGGAACGCCGCGGTCGACTTGGGCCTCTACCCGCTCGGTTCCTGCACGATGAAGTACAACCCAAAGATCAACGAGCGCGCGGCGCGCCTCGATGGCTTCGCGGGCTGTCACCCCATGCAGCCGCCGAGCGAGGCCCAGGGTTTCCTGCAGCTGTGCTGGGAACTCGAGCAGATGCTCGCCGAGATCAGCGGCATGGACCGCGTGACGCTCCAGCCCGCCGCCGGCGCCCAGGGCGAGCTGGCGGGCGTCATGATGATCCGCGCCTACCACGAACATCGCGGCGAGAAGCGCCACAAGATCCTGATCCCCGAGAGCGCACACGGCACGAACCCTGCGAGCGCGGCCTTGAACGGCTACGACGTCGTGCCGGTGCCCGGTGGCAGCGACGGTGTGCTGCACCCCGAGGCCGTGGACGCCCTGATGGACGAGACCGTGGCGGGCCTGATGCTCACCAACCCGAACACGCTGGGCCTGTTCGAGGAGCACATCGTCGCCATCGCCGAGATCGTGCACTCGCGCGGCGGGCTCATCTACGGCGACGGCGCAAACCTGAACGCCCTGCTCGGCATCGCGCGGCCGGGCGACCTCGGCATCGACGTCATGCACTTCAACCTCCACAAGACCTTCTCGACGCCCCACGGCGGCGGCGGGCCGGGCTCCGGGCCCGTGGGAGTGAAGAACATCCTGGCCACCTACCTGCCGACGCCCGTCATCCAGAAGGTCGAAGGGGAGGAAGGCGACTGCTTCACCCTCGACCACGAGTTCCCGCACTCGATCGGACGGCTGCACGGCAACCTCGGGAACCTCGGCATGGCCGTCCGCGCCTGGACCTACATCCGCTCGCTGGGGCGCGAGGGGCTGCGACGCTGCTCCGACATGGCGGTGCTGAACGCGAACTACCTGCTGGCCCGGCTGCGCGAGAGCTATCACGTGCCCTTCGACCGGGCCGTGATGCACGAGGTGGTGTTCTCGGATCGGAACCTCGCTGAGACGGGCGTCACGACCCTCGACGTGGCGAAGCGTCTGATCGACCACGGTTACCACCCGCCGACGATCTACTTCCCGCTGATCGTGCATGGGGCGCTGATGATCGAGCCCACCGAGAGCGAGAGCATGGAAGGGCTGGATCGTTTTGTGGAGAGCCTCGAGGCGATCGCACGCGAAGCCAAGGAAGACCCGGAGACCGTCAAGACGGCCCCGCACCACACGCGCCACACTCGGCTCGACGAGACTCGGGCTGCTCGGAAGCCTGTTCTGCGCTGGTAGGAGCTGGGTGGTGAGCGGGTCGGACGGCGGGGGTTCCTTCCGCGCCGCCGCAGGCGGAATTGGAGATGGCCCGACTATCCAATTCCCTCGGCGCTCAGGTGACTCTGGGTTGTCAGGCCAAACTCGATTCCGCCGTTGGCGGCGCTCCAGGAACCCCCGCCGTCCGACCCACCCGTTGCTTGGAGGGCAGAAGGGTCGGCGGCGAAACGCTGCGCCACTGGCGGGCCGGGCGCCGGAGAGGTCCCGCAGCGAAATAAAGCGGAGCGGCGCCGCCACTCGATGAAAAAGGAAACCCTCCAGGCCCACTTCGCCGATAGCACCAGTGACGGCTCGCCTCACGCGGCGCATTCGTGAGCCATTCGCGGAGGGACCTCTCCGGCGCCCGGCCCGGCCCTCGAAAGCCGGAACCTATTCTTCTTCCAGGCGGGAGCGGGCTACGTCGGCCCAGTGGCCGTCGGGCTCTCGTTGGAGGTAGGCGCGCCAGTGGCTTCGGGCTTTGCGGCGTAGGCCTAGCTTCTCGTAGAGCAGCGACAGGTTCAGGTGAACGTCGGCGCGGAGCGGGTCGGCGCGTAGGGCGGCTTTGTAGTGCTGGAGGGCGGCCTCGTTGCGGTTGTCTTCTTCGAGGATGTTGGCGAGGTTGAGGTTGCTCTCCAGGTGGCCGGCATCGAGCTGCAGGGCACGTTCGAAACAGACGCGAGCCTCGTCGCGGCGGCCGTCGTTGTAGAGGACGGCGCCGAGGTTGCAGTGGGCGTCGGTGAAGTCGGCGTCGATCTCGAGGGCGCGGCGATAGGCCGTGATCGCGTCCTCGTAGGTCTCGGGGTCGGTGTCCTTGCGGCAGCCGAGTTCGAACCACTCACCGGCCTGGTCGACCGGCGCTTCGCTCGGCTGGACCAGCTGGGTGACGTTGTCGGGCGCCGCGCCGCCGAGGTCGAGCACCGACTGCCCGCCCGGCTCGAGCAACACGCCTTCGTGGCGCAACACCATCCGACCCGAACCCTCGTGCCACATGTGGAGCGCGCGTGCCGGGCGGTCCATCTCGGGGAGCGTGCGGCGCAGGCTGGCGACACTGCGACGGATGCGGCGCAGCGGCACCCCACGATCCAGCAGATCGAGCACGGCGCGCACACAGAGAAGATCCTGGTATTCGTAGGCGGGTTCGGAGTCGACGACGACGCTGGGGCCAACGAGTTCGGCACGTTCCCAGGAACGCAACCGTGCCGGCGAGACCTTGAACAGCCGCGCCACGTCGCTTTGCGAATACGCTCTCACCCCGAGGTCTTGATAACCGATTTTCCCGGACCCCGGAAGCGGAAAGGGGACGGTTCTATTTGATGACGAAACCACCAAGGCCTCTGCGTTCTGACCTGCCCCTGGTTTCGTCATCAAATAGAACCGTCCCCTTCGTCAGGGGTGGGGGCGACTTCACACGATGCGTACGCCGTCGTCGCTCTCCGCCAGGAAGACGGAGGCGTCGGCGGCCCGTGCGGGGAATGCACGGGCATAGTCGGCCTCGACCGCGGCGCGACAGGCTTCGGCCCGGTCCGCGGCCACCAGCCCCACCGCGCAGCCCGCGAACCCGGCTCCACTGAAGCGCGAGCCGTACACCCCGGCCGCCTCCAAGGCCCGATGCAACGCCACGAGCTCCTCGGAGCCCGTCTCGAAGTTCTCGATGGAGCTGCGGCAGCTGTCGGTCATGCGCGCGCCGAAGCCCTCGAGGTCGCCCGCCTGCCAACACGCGGCGCCCTCGCGCACGCGCACACGCTCCTCGACGAAGTGACGCGCGCGCCGACCCGGCGCACCGGGGATCGCATCGAGTTCTTCGGCCAACACGGGCTCGGGCAGGTCACCAAGACGTTCGGTAGGCACGAGCCCGGCCTGCTCGGCCACCCAACGCGCCGCCTCCCCGCACTCCTCGACACGCCGGTTGAAACCGGTCCCGGTCAGGTTGCGCGATTGCCCGCTGAACGCGACCACGACCCGCCACGCCGGCGCTTCAGCGCCGAGGGCGAGGCTCTCCCAGCCCACGGCTGCCGTGTCGATGCAGGCGAGCCGTCCTTCGCGAGAGGCGACGATCGCAGCCGGGTCGAGCACGCCGCTCTTCAGACCCACGTAGCCGTTCTCGGCATCGAAGGAGAGGCGCACCAGCTCCTCAGGTGTGAGTTCGACCTCGTTGGCGTGGGCCAGCGCCGTGAGGCAGCCCAACAACAACGAGGCCGACGAGCTGAGGCCACCGCCCGGCAGGGCCCCGTCGATGGCCGCGACCACGCCCCGCGGCCGAGCCATCGACGTCGAACTCCGCCTGGCCGGCGTAGTTGGCACTGCGGATCCGGCAGCCCCGCCCCTCGGCGGGCGCGAAGGCGAGCCCGGTCCCCCGATCGATGGCCATGCCGAGCACCGGGCCATGTTGATGGTCGACGTGGGCCCCGATCGGGCACACGCGGTAGGGCGACAGCACCGCCCGCACCTCCGCCGACCGGACGCCGGGCTCGGCCGCTAGAGCCTCGCGCAGCGAGTCGAGGCCGCGCGCCTGCTCCGGCTTCAACGGGGCGCCCTCTGGGAGGTCGAACGGATTCGCAGTGCCGGCATCGGGGCCCGAATCTAGTCGATCCCGGACGGGCGACCGCGCGTTAGCATGGGGCACGGCGGTGCTCGCCATCGCCCTCTCCCTCGCGGCAGGGCCCGCGCACGCCGGCGGGCTCGACGTCGAGCCGTCCCAGATCATGATCGAGGTGAAGATCGTCGAGACGGGTCGCAGCGAACTGCGCGACCTCGGCGTGCGCTTCGGCTACTACGACGCGGAACCGCGCGAGGCCGACCTCTTCGGCCCGCCCACCGCCATCGAAACCCTCCGCGAGCAAGCCGACCCCTTCGGCGCGGGCCTGATCTTGGATGCCGACACCTCCGTCGATGGGATCTGGCTCGGCGGCCTGCCCGGCTTCGATCTCGAGCTCTCTGCGCTCGAGCAATCGGCCGACACGCGTGTCCTGGCCGCTCCGAAGATTCTGGTGACCGGCGGCGAGGGCGCCGAGATCAGGGTCGGCGGCAGGCTTCCGGCATTCACCACCGAGGACGGCCAGAGTTTCGGGGGTGCCATGGAGTTCGGGCTCCGCCTCGAGGTCCGACCGGTCGTGACCCCGGACGACGAGGTCCGCATGGAGATCGAGCCCGTCATCGACCGGCTCGTCCTCCCCAGCAACGGGGCGCCGCGCATCGAGACCCGAACCGTCCGCACGACGATCACCCTGCCCGACGGCGGGACCCTCCTCCTGGGTGGGCTCTTTCGCGATGTCGACCGCGACACCGCAACGCGAGTTCCCATGCTCGGCGACGTTCCCATCCTCGGCCGGCTCTTCCGAAGCCGGGCCTACCAGGAGAACCGCACCGAGCTGTTGATCATCGTCACGCCCGTGATCATTCGCGAGGAGGACGAGGGAGGCGGCGACACGAGTTCCTCGAGTTCGAGCGGGGGCCGCAAAGCCAACACGGGGACGCGCCCGGGCGGCGAGCAGCAGCGGGTGCATCGCCCCCAGGTCGATCCGAACCTGAATCAGGTCCCGAACGTCCAGAGGCCCGGGAACCGGCCGGGCTACAACACCAACACCAAGTACTGACGCCGAGACGCGGACGACCCTGCGCTAGCGTCCCGACGTCCGACTCCGAGGAAGCGTTTGCCCGGCTGGTGCCGGCCCCGGACTTCAAATCCGGTGGGGATCGTGGCGACACGGTCCCGGCGGGTTCGATTCCCGTCCGCTTCCGCCACTCGACGCACTGGGTCCACGGGTCGTGGCGACACGGTCCCGGCGGGTTCGATTCCCGTCCGCTTCCGCCAAGCTCTGCGAACTCCTGGGCAGTCCTTCATCGCTCGGGACGTCGCACGCGACCTGCACACCATCCTTGATCTTCAGGAGTCACTCGCCGTGGGCGGTGCGCAGTGCGTTCAGGGCGTTGGCCAGCGGGATCTCGCGCGCGCTCTCGGCGGGCGCCGCGCCGGCGGCGACCGGCCGGGATCATTGCGATTCCGGCAGTCGCACCAGCTCTCCTGCACCTTCCGCCTCGATACGGATGCGAAAGCGGCGCCAAGGGCCCAAGCGGATGCAGTCGAGCTGCCCTACCACGCGGTTTCGCTTTCGCTTGCTGCGCCGCATGGCTGTCCGGTTCTCCGGCTCGATCAGCCCTACCGCGAGTTCATAACCCGCCTCACGGGAGGCGGCGGTGCGGAAGGCCGAGACCGCATCGGCGATACCGAGCCCTCGGAACTCGGGGAGCGCGTAGGTGTCGTGCGGGTAGCACACGCCGTCCGCGAGCAGGATCTCGCAATCCAGGAACTCCAGCCAGGCGCGTTCCCGGCCGACCCAGCTGGTCGCGGCCAGACGGCCGTCACAGCGGCCGACGAAGCACCACTCCCCGTCGGCGAAACGCCGACGGATGAGCTCTCGGCTCTGGCCGGGGCGAAACGCCAGGTACTCGTCGATCCGGTCCGCCTCGAGCTTCGAGCACTCGACCGGAACGCTCGGCTCGCGCAGCTTGCGGTTGTCTCGCCCGGCGAGCAGGATGAAGTGACGGTAGACCCCCAGCCACCGCAGGCCTCGCCAGAAGAGACCCACGACTCCGTCCTCTCGCTTCCGCTCCGATGCTCGAGCCCGAAGCTCGGAAATGCTCTGCTTCATCCGCCCATGGCCTACACCGACCTCGATCCGTCCGTTGCCGAGCCTGCAATCAATGCAACCGCAGTGGATGAGAACTCCAGGGGGGGGCCTCGTCCGATAACGTGCAACGTATCAATTCCAGTGGGGAGTTTGAAGCTACGACCCTCCCCTGAGCAGATCGCGCATTCAAGCTGCGTTTTCGCTCAATGGCCGAGTATGGGCGTTATGACAAGTCCCCGTGGCGGGCGACGCTGAGCGAGGGCGCAACGCCGCGAGAGTGCGAGCGGAAGCGTTTGCCCGGCTGGTGCCGGCCCCGGACTTCAAATCCGGTGGGGATCGTGGCGACACGGTCCCGGCGGGTTCGATTCCCGTCCGCTTCCGCCAGCTGTCCGCACCTCGCCCCGTGATGACCGCCCACCATCACCACGGCCGCCGCCACAACCCCTCCCCCGCACCCACGGATCTGCCGTGACAGGCCAAGGCGGCCGCCTGTCGGTGATGGCGGGGAGTGGCTCGCCTCTCACATCGAGCCACGAGGATCCCGCCTATCGACGCTCCGTAGTGTGTAACCTCGTGCAGCCGCCACCCGGCACGGCCGCGTCATGGGAAGGGGCCAGCTCCAGCCAGGCCCCGCGTCGCAGGGAGATCACCCGCTTGAGCCGCCTCGCACCGCTCGACAAGGCGCTGGTCCTGATCCTGGTGCCGCTTTGGGTGGTCTGGTTCGCCGTCGCCGTCCATTCCCAGGTGCGAGGCGGTGGATTTCCGATGGTCGTCGTTTCGCTCGAGGGTGCCGAACACTACCCCGAGATCACAGGCGAGGTCTCCCAGAACTATCCGCCAGACTGGCTCGCGCACGCCGGTCTCGGCGCGGGCGACCGCCTGTTGCGGGTCGGAGACGCCGACCTTCGGGGTGTCGGCATGTTGGGCTTCTGGGCGCGCAGCATCGACGAGTCGGAGGGACGTCTCCTCGTACCGTTGGTCTTCGAGAAACAAGGCGAGCTGCGCGAGACGTCGCTCGCACTGATACCCGTCACGATCTGGAGGCCCCTGCTGATCGCATCGCTTGCACTGGCAGCGTCGGCACTG
>JAFDDA010000086.1 GCA_019311105.1 Deltaproteobacteria bacterium | reverse complement strand
TTGCGCACGCCCAGGAACTCGAGGATGCGGTCCTTGATCTTGTCGAGATGCGCGTGGTCGGCATCGAGGATCTCGCGCGCCAGGACGAGGTCGAGCTGGTCCGGTGACACGCAGGCCCAGGGAAGCTCGGCCATCCAGTCGAGGTAGGTGCGCGCGACCTGGGCTTCGGGCCCGTCCGGGTGCATCCGTTCGAGGCGTCGCAGCTGTCGCATCGACTCCTCGAAGGCCTCGCCGGGCATCCCGGCCTCTTCGAGCTTGGTCTGGTACTCGAGGATCTCGTCGCCGCGCGCGTCGCCTTCGCCGAGCTCGGCCTGGATCGCACGGAGCTGCTCGCGCAAGAAGACCTCGCGCTGCCCGCGGCTCATCTCGTCTTTCACCTGGCTCTGGAGCTCGGCCTGCATGGTGGTGACGTCGAGCTCGCGGCGGAGGAGATCGTCCACCTTGGCGAGCCGGTCCATCGGGTCGAGGGTTTCGAGGATGGTCTGGGCATCGCCGAGGCGCAGGCGCAGGTTGGAGGCCACGAGGTCGGCGAGCCGGCCCGGGTCGTCCACGTTCGCCGTGATCGTCATGACCTCCGGCGGGAGATTCTTGAAGGGCAGCAGCTCCTCGACCCGCACCCGCACGGCGCGCATCAGGGCCTCGGTCTCCACGGTGAAGTCCTGCTCCTCGGGCTCGGGGAGCGGCCGCACCCGCGCCCAGCGGACGGCATCGCCTTCCACGAAGGCCTGGATCTGTGCCTTCGACAGGCCCTGCACGAGCGCCTTCACCCGCCCGTCGGGCAGGCGCAGGATCCGCATCACCATGGCCACGGTGCCGACGCGGTAGAGATCCAGGGCGTCCTCCACGGCCGCGATCGACTCTTCCCGGAACAGGAAGAGCGGCAGGACCATGTACGGGAAGACCACGAACTCGCGGAGCGGAAGAACCGGGAGCTCACTCGGGATGTCTGCGACAGGGTGCTCGGGGGGCATCCCCATCCGAATCGACTTCGGTGGCGTTTGACTTGAGGGGGCGTATGCATGGATCTCGCAACAGTTCCGCGGTCTTGCATGAACGAAACCCGCGACGCCCCGGCCGCAATTCGCGCCCGCCCTGAATGCATTTTCACACCAAGGGAAGCGGATGCGCAGACGCCGGCCGAACCCGCCGGATCAGTCGAGGGCTTGGATCTTGCGCTTCGAGACGCCGAGCAGGTACGGGCGCTTCTGGGCGGTGCCGTCGCTGCGCATGCTGGTCACTCCGGAGACGCCCGGGTAGGCACGCACGTCGAGCAGGGCCTGGCGCAGCGAATCGCGCGAGTGCAGGCCACGCGCAAGTTGCACCAGCACCAGGTTCGCGGCGTCGTACGAGAGCGCCGCCAGCGACCCGGGCGCCGCCCCGAAGGCCTCGCCGAATGCCTCGGTGAAGCTCGCGACGTAGGGGACCTCGCTGTCAGAGTGGAAGGTCTCCGTGAAGATCGCGCCATCGACGTGGTGGCGCCCGATGCGTACGAGGTCGGGATGGTTCCAACCCGACGAGCCGAGGAGGCGCACGCCCCCGATCTCGTTGAAGGCGAGCTGTGGCGCGATCAAGGTGACCTGCTCGTAGGAATCGGGGAGAAACAGCGCGTCGAAGCCCACGATCGGCGGCAGCGGCTCCTCACCCGGGCCGAGCATGGCCTTGGCCTCCTCGCGCAGGGCGAGGGCCTCTTCGTCGGGCAGCCTGCGCGCCTGGGCGAGCATGTCGTCGCGCTCCTCGAGCGCCTCCTTTTCCTCTTCGCTGAGCAGCTTGAAGCCGACCATGTCGCGGAGCTGCTTGGCGAAGTCGGTGGCACCGGGCTCGTAGGACTCGACCCCCACCACCCGGCCGCCGCTCGCCTCGACCTCCTCCCAGAAGAGATCGCGAGCGCCTCGGCCATAGCGATCGTCGGGGTAGAGGATCGCGAAGCGGCCGAGCCCTGCCTTGCGGATCGCGTGATCGACCAGCACCTGGATCTCGCCACGCGGCTCGCGGCCGACGCGGAAGACGTAGGGCCGACTGCTCGCGACGCTGTCCCGCCCGGTGAGGGCTAGGAGCGGGACTCGCGCCCGGTCGGCGGCCACGGCGCCGCCCTCTGCCTCGCTTGCGAGGAGCGGGCCGATGATCGCCGAGACGCGCCGGTCGTCGGCCAGCTGTTCCACGGCCGCGGCAGCCCCTTCAGGTGTGCCGCCACTGTCGCGCACGAGGACGCGCACGCCCGATGCCTCGCTGCCGAAGACTCCCGCCGCAAGCAGGATGCCGCGCAGACACTGCTCGCCAAACCCAGCGAAGGTGCCCGAAAGCGGCAACACCACACCCACGGTCCCACTGGCTCCGGCGGCCGACGGCCCGGGCTTCACGTCGGAGAAGGAGGGCAACTCCGCCGCGGACGGCCCGGACGCGCCGAGGCCCGACAGCCTTTCTTGGAGGCTCGCGAGTCGACTCTTCTCGGCGTTCGTCCCTCCGAGCTCGCTCGCGTTCTGGAGATGGCGACGTGCGCGGTCGGCGTCGCCATCGTCGAGGGCCAGCTCCGTCGCCCGAAGCTCGAGCCGCAGAGCGGGGAAGCGGCCATCGAGCTTGCGGATGGTTCGCTCGACTTCCTGCCGCGAGAGGCCGGCCACGAGTCCATCGATCGCGGCATCCGCCGCGTCGCGGCCCTCCGGACCCGGGGCGCTGCCATGAGCACGCCCCCACCAGCGGAGCGCAAGGTCGTACTCGCCGCGTTCGGCGGCGACGCGCGCCCGCACCACGTGGGCGCGATGCCGATCCTCGGCGGGGATGCGCGAGTCACGGATGCGCGTCGCCGTGCGATAGGCCGCCTCGATGTGGTCGCGCTCGAGTTCGACCTCGGCCAGCAGTAACTGGACGGCATCGATCCGATCGCCGCGCGGGTGCATGCGCGCGGCCCAGATCAGATGGCGCGCCGCACGGTCGTTCTCCCCGGTTTCCGCCGCACGTCGCCCCAACTCATAGGCCGCGTCGTCGGCGAGCTCGCTGCTCGGCCAGTCTCGCAGGAACTGCTCGAGCTCCTCGGTGCCCGTCGACCCGTCGACGGCGAGGGTTTCCTGGACCTGCTCGTATTGCACCTGCGCCTCGGCCGCCTGCTCGGGCGGGAGGGGCGGCGGCCCAGCGGCAGCACACGCCGAGATCGCGACGGCGACCCAGACGAACGGAAAGGACGAGGCAGTCAGAAGGGCGTGGTTTGGGAGGGGTTGGCGGTGTCTCACGCGCGCGCAGAGTCCTCTCGGCCGCGAGGCCTTGGTCAGTCGAAGAGGTCTCTCAGCTTGTCCAAGAAGCCCTTGGTCACGGGCGAGACCTCGGTGTCGGACTCCTCGGCGAACTGCTCGAGGAGTTGCCGCTGACGATCGGTGAGCTTCGTCGGCACCTCCACGAAGATGCGACAGAGCTGGTCGCCGCGCGAGCGATTCGAGAGGGTGGGCACGCCCTTTCCGCGCAAACGGATCATCTTCCCGGACTGGGTGCCCTCGGGGATGCGCACCTTGACCTTGCCATCGAGGGTCGGGACCTCCACCTCCGCGCCGAGCGCGGCCTGGGCGAAGGGCACGGGGACCTCGCAGAGGAGGTCGGAGCCCTCGCGATTGAACAGGGGGTGGGGCTTCACGGACACGACCACATACAGGTCACCCGACGGGCCACCGGCCACGCCTGCTTCGCCCTCGCCCTGGAGCCGCAGCCGCGCGCCGTCGTCCATCCCGGGCGGAACCCGCACGGTCATCGACTGTTCGCTCTCGACCCGGCCCGTCCCGCGGCAATCGCGACAGCGCTCCTGGATCACCTCGCCAGCGCCGCCGCAGGCATCGCAGGGCCGGCTGATCCGGAAGAAGCCCTGCTGGAAGATCATCTGACCCGTTCCGCGGCATCGCGAGCAGGTGTCGCGCGACGTGCCCGGGCGGGCGCCGGAGCCTTCGCAGGTGCCACAGCCCCGCATCTTCGGGATGGTGAGCTTCGCGTCGCTGCCGTCGAGCACCTCGTGGAGGTCGATCTCGAGGTTGTATCGGAGGTCGGCGCCGCGCTGGCCGTGGCCGCGCCGGCCGCCCGGGCCGCCACGCGCGCCGAAGATGTCGCCGAACAAATCGTTGAACAGATCGGTGAACGAACCGAGGTCGCCGAAGTCCGGGGCGCCATGGCCAGGGCCGCCCATGCCGACGCCCTGGTGCCCGAAGCGATCGTAGGCTCGCCGCTTCTCCGGGTCGGACAAGACGGAGTACGCCTCGGACACTTCCTTGAAGTGCTCCTCGGCCGCCGGGTCGTCGGGGTTCCGATCGGGATGGAACTGCAGAGCGAGCTTGCGATAGGCCTTCTTCAGCGCGTCATCGGGCGCGCCGCGATCGATCCCAAGGATTTCGTAGTAGTCGCGCTTTGCCAAACGCTCCAGCCCTCTTTCGCCGCGCACTTCCGGGGGACGGTCTCGAGAAGCGCCCCAGGGGTGGGACCGTCGGGCTGGCTAGGGAACCTCTGAGGTTCCCTAGGCGTCGCCGCCGAGCTCCGAGTACAGCTTCTCGGTCATCTTGTAGGAGAGGGCCGTCAGATCGTCAACTGCGGGCTCGAGGGTGGCGACATCCCCGCCCTCGAGGGCCTCGCGGGTCGTCTCGACCGCCGCCGCGAGCGCCTGGCGCTCTTCGTCGTCCACGTGCTCGCCGTAGTCCGAGAGCATGCGCTCGGTGGAGTAGACGAGACCGTCGGCCCGGTTGCGGAGCTCGGCCAGCGCGCGCCGCTCCTTGTCGCCTTCGGCGTTCTTCTCGGCCTCGCCCACCAGCTCTTCGACCGCCTTCTCCGAGAGGCCGCTTGCCGCGGTCACCCGAATCTCCTGGGTCTTGCCGGTGCCGAGATCCTTCGCCGACACGTGCACCACACCGTCGGTATCGATGTCGAAGGTCACTTCGATCTGCGGGACGCCACGCGGCGCGGGCGGGACGCCCACGAGTTCGAAGCGACCGAGGGTCTTGTTGTCTTCCGACATCTCGCGCTCGCCCTGGAGCACATGCACCCGCACGACGGACTGGTTGTCCTCGGTCGTCGAGAAGACCTGGCTCTGGCGAGTCGGGATGGTCGTGTTCTTCTCGATGATCTTCGTGAAGACGCCGCCCTGGGTCTCGACACCGAGCGACAGCGGCGTGACATCGAGCAAGACCACGTCGGACACGTCGCCCTGGAGGACGCCGCCCTGGACCGCAGCGCCGATGGCCACGACCTCGTCGGGGTTCACGCCCTTCTGGGGCTCCTTGCCGAAGATCTCCTTCACCTTGGCCTGGACGCACGGCATGCGGGTCATGCCGCCGACGAGCACGATCTCGTCCACCTGGCTGGCTTCGAGGCCCGCGTCGGTGAGCGCCGTCGCACAAGGCTCGGTGAGGCGGTCGACGAGATCCGTCACGAGCTGCTCGAGAGTCTCGCGGGTGATCGCCATGTTCATGTGCTTCGGGCCGGAGGCATCCGCCGCGATGAAGGGCAGGTTGATATCGGTCTCGACGGTCGACGAGAGCTCGTGCTTCGCCCGCTCCGCGGCCTCCTTCAAACGCTGCAAAGCCATGGTGTCGTTTCGGATGCTGAGACCGGTCTCGGTTTCGAAGGTTTCGATCATGTGATCGACGATCCGCTGGTCGAAATCCTCGCCACCGAGGTAGGTGTCGCCGTTGGTGCTCTTGACCTCGAAGATGCCGTCGCCCATCTCGAGAACGGAGACGTCGAAGGTGCCGCCACCGAGGTCGAACACCGCGACGCAGCGGTTGCCCTTCTCTTCGAGGCCATAGGCCAGTGCCGCCGCGGTGGGCTCGTTGAGGATCCGCAGGACGTTCAGCCCCGCGATCTTGCCCGCATCCTTGGTGGCCTGGCGCTGAGCGTCGTCGAAGTAGGCCGGCACCGTGATCACGGCGTCGGTCACGGGTTCGCCGGCATACTCCTGGGCCGTTTCCTTCAAGCGCGCGAGGATCAGCGCGGCGAGTTCCGCGGGCGAGCGAAGCTTGTCGCCGAGCTTCACCCAGGCATCGCCGTTCTCGGCTGCCTCGATGGGGAACGGCGCGATTTCCTTGAAGAGCCCGACTTCGGGGCTGTCCATCTTGCGACCGAGCAGGCGCTTGGTGGCGAAGATCGTTCGCTCGGGGTTGGTCACGGCCTGGCGCTTGGCGACCTGCCCGATCAGCTTCTCGCCACTCTGCGAGAATGCGACCATCGACGGCGTCGTGCGCGCACCCTCCGCGTTGGCGATGACCTCGGGGTTGCCGCCCTCGAGCATTGCCACGCAGGAGTTGGTGGTGCCGAGATCGATCCCGATCACCTTCCCCATGTCGACGCCCCCTCTGCTTTCGAGGGGCCGTCGCGGGGCGGATCACTCCGCGGCCGGCTCCTCGCTCTTCGCGCCACCCTCTTCCGAGGGCTTCGAGACGACCACACGCGCAGGCCGGATCAGGTGGTCGCGCAGCTGGTATCCCCGTTGGAAGACCTGCACCACCGTGTTGGCCGGCACCGAATCGTCGGGCGCCTGAGCCATCGCCTCGTGAAAAGCGGGGTCGAAGGTCTTGCCTTCGGCCTCGATCTCTTCCACGCCGTGTCGGGAGAACACCTCTTGCAGCTCGCGCAGGACGAGTTCGACGCCCTGCAAGAGCCCCTCGATATCCCCGCCCTCGTTCTGGCGTGCGTGGTCGACGGCTCGCTCCAGGTTATCGACGGTGGGGAGCAAATCCTTGACGAGGTTCTCGTGTCCGTAGCGGAACGCCTCATCCTTTTCCCTGAGTGTCCTTCGCCTCAGGTTGTCGAAATCGGCGTGGAGGCGGAGCAGCTGGTCCTTGAGGGCGGCGGCTTCCTCGGAGGACGCCCCGCTTTCCTCGGCCTCGGCGCCCTCCTCGGCTGCGGCGGTGGCCTGGCGCTCCTCGACCGAAGCAACGGCCTCGGCCAGGGCGGCCTCCAGTTCGTCGCTCGGTGCGATCGTGGTGCCAGTCGGCTCGTCGGCGGGCTTGTCCTCTTCCCCGTTGCGCGGCGTGCGCGGTTTGCGACTCACGCGGCGAGCCGCTCGCTGACCATGCGCGAGAGAAACTCGACGAGGGGGATCACGCGGCCGTAGTTCATGTGGTTGGGGCCGAGGACGCCGAGCAGACCAAGCGGCGCCGACGGGTCGCCGTAGGGTGCGGTGACGATCGCGCAGCGTTCGAGCCCGGTCGTGTCGGATTCGAAACCGAAGGAGACGCGAACGCCGTCCGAGTCGAGGACCTGATCGAGCAGGCCGACCAGGCGATCCTGGGTTTCGACGGCCTCGAGCAGCTCGCGGATCAGCTCGGGGTCGGCCGCATGCCCCGGGTCGAGGAGAGCGAGCCGAGTCGCAACCACGAGATCGTGTTCGCCATCGATGTCGAGGGCCTGGGCGCCGATGCGGACGGCGCGCTCGGCGGCATCGGCCGCGGCTGCTGCGCGCTGGCGCGTGCGCTGCGCCTCCTCGACGAACAGCGCGCGCATTTCCGTGAGGCTGTGCCCGACGATGCGCTCGTTCAGCAGCGTCGCGGCGCGTTCGAGCTCGACCTGATCGCCCCAGCCGTCGTCGCGGATCACACGACGGTGCGCAACGCCCGAGCGCGTGATGAGCACGACCAGCACGCGATCCGTGGTGAGCCGAACGAGCGAGAGGTGGCGCAGGACGATGCGGCCCAGGCGTGGCGGCAAGACGAAACCGAGCTGATGGGTGTGCTCCGAAAGTGCGCGCGAGGCTTCGTGCATCAAACCGTCGCCCACGGGCAGCTCGAAGCCGCCGGCGATCTCGCGACGTTCGACCTCGGCGAGCTTCTGTGGGTCGAGCAGCCGATCGACGAACACGCGCAGCCCGCGGTCAGTGGGGACGCTGCCCGCCGAAGGGTGCGGCTTGCGCACGAGACCTTGACGCGTGAGCTCGGCGAGGGTGCTGCGGATGCTGGCCGACGAGAGCGGCTCGGGAAGCAGCTTCGCAAGGGTCGGGGAACCGATCGGCCCAGCCTCGCCGACGAAGGCGCCGACGACCGTGCGCAACACCATGGCCTGTCGCTCGCTGAGCGTCGCGGCTTCGTCCCTGGAATCGCTCGGGTGGCCGTTCTGCACCAAAAACCCCAATGAAATCCGATGATTGGATACCACACGCCCGGGGGCCGGGCCACGCCTCCGGCTACACGAAACGCTCGAAGACGGCGTCGGAGAGGAGCTGGCCGCGGGCGGTCAGGCGGACCCGGCCGGCCTCGCCGGGCTCGAGGAGCCCGGCGGCGGAGAGTTCTCCCAGAGCGTCCCCGTAGAAATGCTCGAAGGAGTTTCCGAACTCCGTTTCGAAACGGGCGAGGTCGAGGCCCTCGACCGTGCGGAGGGCCAGGAAGACGGCCTCACCGCGCGCAACAGCTGGCGTCAGCACCTCGGTTTCGTCCGCCTGAGGCGAAACGTCCGCATCGAGGCAGCTCAGGTATTCCCCGACACCTCGCACGTTGTGGCGCCGGGCGCCGTGCGGGGCGGAAGGCCCGCGCGGCTCGCTCGACCAGGCGCCGACACCAAGGCCGAGCACGGGCCGGCGCTGCCAATAGCGACGGTTGTGGCGCGACTCGCCGACGGGCGCCGCGTGGCTCGAGATCTCGTAGCGCGGGAGCCCGGCTGCTTCGAGGCGCGCACCGGCCCGCTCGTAGAGGTCGGCCACGCGGTCGTCGGTGGGTGGCGTCATGCGGCCCTCGCCGACGGCACGGCCAAAGGGGGTGCCGGGCTCGAAGGTCAGGCCGTAGGCCGAGACGTGTTCCGGGCCGAAATCGACGACGGTGTCGAGGTCGGCTTCGAAGGAGGCGTCGCTCTGGTCGGGAACGCCGAAGATCAGGTCGAGGGAGATCCGTTCGAACCCGGCCGCGCGGGCTGCGGCGAGGGTGGCGTGGCCCTCTTCGGCCCGGTGGGCGCGGCCGAGCCTGCGCAGCACCAGGTCGTCGAAGGATTGGACGCCGATCGAGAGGCGATCGACTCCGGCGCTGCGGAAGCCCGGCAGCCGCTCGCGTTCGACGGTGCTCGGATTGACCTCGAGAGTCACCTCTTCCGGCTGCGCGCCGTCGAAGGCATCGCGGACCGCATCCACCAGCCGCGCCACCGACTCGGCCGCGAGCAGCGACGGCGTCCCGCCTCCGAAGTAGACCGTCGACAGTTCGAGCCCGGCGAAGTCGCCGCGACGTTGCGCCAGCTCGGCGAGCAACGCGTCGACGTAGGCGCCCTCGCGCTCGGCAGAGAGCGGCCGCGCGGCTTCGACGACGAAGTCGCAATAGGGGCACACGCGATCGCAGAACGGGACGTGCAGGTAGACCCCGACGTCGCGATCGACGAGCGCAGCGCTTTCCGAGACATCACGGGCGTGGCTCACGGGCCGAGGTTACCCTGCCGAGGCGTGACGGAACCCCACATCCACTTCGAGACCCTTCCCAACGGCCTGACCCTGCTGCTCCGCGAGGCGCACGCCGTGCCGGTGGGCACCCTGCAGATCTGGACGCGGGTCGGCTCGGCGGACGAGGCCCCCCACGAGGCGGGGCTCGCGCATTTTCACGAGCACATGCTCTTCAAGGGGACCGAGCGCCGTGGCGTGGGCGAGATCGCCGGCGAGATCGAGGGTGTGGGCGGTCAGATCAACGCGTACACGAGCTTCGACGTCACGGTCTACCACGCGACGCTGCCCTCGGATGTGCTCTCCGACGGGCTCGACGTCCTGGTGGACGCGGTGCGGCACTCGACCTTCGACGAAGACGAGATCACACGCGAGATCGGGGTCGTGCTCGAAGAGATCCATCGCTCGAAGGATTCGCCCTACTCGGTGATCAGCGAAGCGGTCTTTGCCGGCGCGTATAAGACCCATCCCTATCGCGCGCCGATCCTGGGGAGCGAAGAGAGCGTCTCGTCCATCACACAGGAGCGGTTGCTCTCGTTCTTCCGCCGTTGGTACGCGCCGGACCGGTTCGTGGTGGTCGCGGCGGGGGATTTCGACGCCAGCGAACTCGCCACCCAGGTGAAGGCAGCCTTCGCCGGTGCCGAGCCCGCGGGCACCGCGAGCGCGCGGCCCGCCGAGCCGCGCCAACGAGGCCTGCGCACGATCCTGCTCGAACGCCACTTCGAGCGCGGCACCCTCGACCTCTCGTGGGTGACGACGAACCTCGCCCACTCCGACACGCCGTATCTCGACCTGCTGGGCTTCGTTCTGGGCGAGGGGGACTCGTGTCGGCTCGTCCGCTCCGTGAAGGAACGCGACGGGCTCGCGGACCGGATCGACGCATCGTCCTACACACCGCTCGACGCGGGGCTTTTTTCGGTGACGGCGGACCTCGACGGCGAGCGTGTGCCCGAATGCCTCGAGGCCATATCCCGCGAGGTCGAGCGGTTGCGCCAGGCGCCCCCCACCGGCGACGAGCTGGAGAAGGCGCGCGCGAACTTCCTCGCCTCCGAACATTTCGAACGCGAGAGCGTCAACGGGATGGCGGGCAAGCTCGGTGGCTTCCACGTCCTCGGCGGCGACTTTCGACTCGAGCAGACCTACATCGACGCGATCCGCGAGGCGACGCCCGACGATCTCCTGCGCGTGGCCCGGAAGTATCTGTCGCCGGAGCAGTTGACCGCGGGCGTGTTGCGAAACGCAGAGTGCGCAGCCGCGCTTTCCGAGAAGGACGTTCGCGACGCCGTCGAGCGTGGGGCGCGCTCGGCGGGCGAGAGTGCCACGGCTCGGCCGCTTCCCGCTGCGGTGCCGCCGGCGACCACACCGGCGCCGGCTCGCTCAGGCCGCGAGGCCAGCGGGCTCGCGAGCTACGAGCTCGGTGGCGGCGTGCGGCTCCACGTCGTGCCGCGCCACGACGTCCCGGTCGTGGGGATTCGCGCGGCGATGCGCGGCGGGCTGCTCTCCGAGACGCGCGCCACGGCCGGGATCACCCGTTTCACGACGGACATGTGGCTGCGTGGCACGCGTCAGCGCTCGGCCGCAGACCTCGCTCGGGCGATCGAGATGCTGGCCTCGGACCTGGACGGGTTCGCGGGGCGCAACAGCCTGGGCCTCTCCCTCGACGTAACGAGCGACCGCCTCGACCCGGCCCTCGACCTGTTCGCCGAAGTCTTGCTCGAGCCGGCCTTCGACGCCGACGAACTCGAAAAGGAGCGGCGCGACACGCTTGCCGTCCTCGACCGACGTGAAGATCGTCTCGGAGTGCGAGTCTTCGACATCCTTCAAGAGGCGCTCTACGGGGAGCACCCGTTCAGCTGGCCGGTGATCGGGAGCGCCGAAGCCGTCCAGGCTGCCGACCGTGCGGCCCTGGTCGAGCATCACGAGCGGCTCGTGCGCGCGCCGAACCTCGTCCTCGGCGTCGCGGGCGACGTCGACCCGGACGGCATCGCAGAAGCGCTGACCCAACGCCTGGCCGACCTGCCGAGCGAAGCCGTCGCCGCGGCCGACCCGCCCTTCGTACCCCTCACCGAGCGTCGCGAAGTCGAGCTGCGCAAGGAACGAGAGCAGGCTCACCTCGCGCTGGGCTTCCCGGGCTTGACCGTGCACGATCCCGACCGGTTTGCACTCGAAGTGCTCGCGCAACTGCTGGCCGGCCAGGGCGGGCGGCTCTTCCTCGAGCTGCGCGACCGGCGGAGCCTCGCCTACTCCGTGTCGGCCATGAACGTCGAGGGTCTCGCGCCGGGCTTCTTCGCCACCTACATCGCTACTTCGCCCGACCGCCTCGACGAGGCCCACTCGGGAATGATCGACGAGCTGAACCGCGCCCTCGACGCGCCGCCCGACGCCGCGGCCCTCGAGCGCGCGCGCCGCTACCTGATCGGCGGCCACTTGATCGGCGGCCAACGCAGCGGATCGCGCGCCCTCCGCGTGGCGCTCGACGCCCTCTACGACCTCGGCCCCGATTTCAGCCAGCGCTACCCGGAGATGATCCGTTCGGTCACTGCCGAAGACGTGCTCCGCGTGGCCCAACGCGTACTCGACTTCGACCGAGCCGCAGTAGCCACCATCCGCCCCTGACGAAGGGGACGGTTCTCTTTGATGACGAAACCACCAAGATCTTGGCGCTCTGCGTGATCTCTGGTTTCGTCATCAAAGAGAACCGTCCCCTTCGTCAGGGGTTGAAGCCGAGGGCGGCGCCGTCGGTTCTTGGGTCGGTCCCGCCGTAGTGGATGCCGGTCTCGGCGTCGATCACGATGGCCTGGGCGCTCGACCAATCCCGCTCCGAGATCTTCACCTCGTGGCCGCGGGCGCGCAGAGCATCCACCACGTCGCGCGGGAAGGCGCGCTCGACCAGCAGCCGGTCGGGAACCCACTGATGATGGAACCGCGGCGCGGACACGGCCTCCTGCACGTTCATCCCCCAGTCGATCACGTTCAACAAGGTGAGAAGCGTCGTCGTGATGATGCGCGGCCCGCCCGGGCTGCCGCTGACCATGAAGACCTTCCCGTCGCGCACCACGATGGTCGGCGTCATGCTCGAGAGCGGCCGCTTGCTCGGCGCCACGGCGTTCGCACCTCGGGTGTCGACGAGACCGAAGGCGTTCGGCCGGTTCGGCGCGATGGAGAAGTCGTCCATCTCGTTGTTCAGCAGGATGCCCGTTCCCTTCACGGTGACACCCGATCCGTAGAGCAAGTTGATCGTCTGGGTGATGGCGACCGCGTTGCCTTCGGCGTCGGTCACCGAGAGGTGCATCGTGCCCCCGTCCTCCTGGGGCAGGCCGGGCGTCTTCACCGTGAGCGCGCGCTCGCGACCCCAGTACCAAGGTGCCTTGCGGAGCCAGCCCGGGTTCATGCGGGCGCGCAGCGCATCGGCGTAGGCCGCCGAGACGAGTTCGGCGGTGGGCACATCCACGAAGTCCGAGTCGCCCAGGTAGGCCGCACGGTCGGCAAAGGCGAGCTTCATCGACTCGGCCACCCGGTGCAGGCTCGCCGACGAGCCGGCACCGAGGCCCGCGAGGTCGAAGCCCGAAAGCACGTTCAGGATCTCGACCAACGCGATGCCGCCCGAGGATGGCGGCGGAAAGGAGAGCACTTCGAGGCCGCGGTAGCTCCCGCGAATCGGTTCGCGCACGCGCGCCTCGTAGCCGGCGAGGTCGGCACGCGTCAGGAGCCCGCCGCGCCGCTCCATCTCGGCGACGATGGCGGCAGCGAGATCGCCCTCGTAGAACGCCTTCGCGCCATCGCGTGCGATCGTACGCAGCGTCTCCGCGAGCTCCGGCTGCCGCAGTCGCCAACCCGCGCGGATCTCCTCCCCCGCCGGCGGGAGCTGGATGGCGGCCGTCTCCGGGAAGCGCTCGTGCAAGCGGTACTGCATCCAGCGCTTCGCCGCGCGCGCGTGACGTGGCCCGATCTCGAAGCCTTCCTCAGCGAGGCGGATCGCCGGCTCGAGAACCTCGGCCAGCGACATCGTCCCCCAGCGCTCGAGCGCCAGCGCCGCGCCGGCCACGTGCCCCGGCACACCCACGGCCAACTTGCCGACCCGCGACGCATGCTCCTCGACGCCCTCACGCACGAACATGTCGCGATCCGCCGCAGCCGGCGCCGTCTCGCGCGCATCGAGGGCCACCACCTCGCCCGACGCGAGCCGGATCAACAGGAAGGCCCCTCCCCCGATGCCCGAGTGGTAGGGGTCCGACACGGCGAGCGCGAAGGAGGCGGCCACCGCGGCGTCGATGGCGTTGCCGCCCCGGGCGAGGATCTCGTGCCCCGCTCGCGCCGCATCCACCTGGCCGGTGACGACCATGCCATGGCGCCCCTGAGCCGGCGCCCGGGCGGCCGCCCAGGCCTCGCGCGCCGGGGCTCCGAGCAGGAAAAGCCCGAGGGCGAGGCGAAAAAAGACTTTCGAGGTCGGTCGCATGGGCCGAGTCTACACGCTGGAACCACGGCGGGGCCGCCGGCGTCTTGACAGGCCAGCGTCCGGCTCGCTACCCGACCGAGCGAAGCCCGCCCTTGGAGGGACCGCATGCGCCCGATCCGTCTCGTCGCCCTGATCCCCGCCATCCTCGTGCTGGCCGCCACCGGTTGTGGCGGCAACGGTGAGAAAGGCGATGCCACCCCGGCCAAATCGAGCGGCCCCGCCTACGACGGCCCGATGATCGACCCCGAGGTCGCGATCATCAACGTCGAGGGCATGGGCGAGATGGTCGTCGAGCTCCTCCCCGGCAAGGCGCCCAGAACCGTCGAAAACTTCAAGAAGCTCGCCCGCGAGGGCTTCTACGACGGCACCACCTTCCACCGCGTCGTGCCGGGCTTCATGATCCAGGGCGGCGACCCGAACACCCGCGACCGCGACCCCCGCAACGACGGCCGCGGCGGCCCCGGCTACACCATCAAGGGCGAGTTCAGCGACATCAAGCACGTGCGCGGCATCCTCTCCATGGCCCGGCGCGGCAACCCGGACAGCGGTGGCAGCCAGTTCTTCGTGATCGTCGACAACGCCCCGCACCTCGACAACGGCTACGCCGCCTTCGGCCGCGTCATCTCCGGGATCGAGGTGGCCGACAAAGTCGTCGCCGTCCCCCGCGACAAGTTCGGCCGCCACGGCCCCCGCGACCGGCCCCTCGAAGACGTCCGGGTCACGATCCGGATCGAGCCCGCCGCCACGCCCGAGGGCGAAGGCTAGGCCCTGGGGCTGTCTGGCGGCCTACCAAGCCCGCCTAGCCCCGACTCGCAGCTGAGGCTAGAATCCGCCTCCCCGTGGCCCGGTAGCTCAGTTGGTAGAGCACGTGACTGAAAATCACGGTGTCGACAGTTCGATTCTGTCCTGGGCCACCACTTTTTCGCAGCGCTCTTTCAGCGTGCTGCAAGGGCGACCTCGGCGGCGGGGCGTTTCCAGGCCATCGCGGCCCTACCAACCTGCCGAACGTTCTTCGATCGTACGAGCCAGGGATTCGTCTCCGGATGCGTGCGCGGCGGCCGCCGCGCGCCCGGCGGCGGCGAGCGCATCGGTCCGGCGGCCGGCGGCGTGGTAGGCGACAGCCAGGGTGTCGAGCACGGCCGCATCGGCGGGCGCGATCTCGGCTGCGTGCTCCGCTAGGCGCACGGCCTCCGCGGGGTCGCGGAGGGACGGCTCGGTTGCCAGCAACCAGGCGAGGTTGTTCGCCGGTGCAAGGTCGTTCGGCGCGCGCTCCAGGGCGCGCCGATAGCGGCCAGCGGCCGCCGCGGGGCGACCCTGGCGCATGAGCACATCCCCCATGGCCGACTGCACACCCGCGCTCTCCACGCCCAGCGCCTCGGCGCGCTGCAACGACTCGAGCCCGGGCCCGTCTTCCCCTTGCCTCACATGCGAAATCCCGGCGACGGCGTGGAGCAGGCCCAGGTTCGGGCGCAGCACGAGGCCGAGGCGAGCCTGAAGCATGGCCTCCTCCGGCCGATCGGCCGCGAGCTGGGCGAGGCCGAGCTGTGCGTGAATGGTCGCACGACGCGCGGGCTCGTAGGAAAGCCCGGCCCGTAGCTTCGCGATGGCGGCCTCGGGGTTGCCCTCGCGAAGCTCTACGACGCCGAGGTTCACATGGGCGTCCGTCAGCCTCGGGTCGATTTCGAGTGCCGCTTCGAGGTGCTGGCGCGCCTCAGCGTCCCGATCGTCGGCGAGCAGTGCCACGGCGAGCCCGTTGTGGGCGTTTGCGTTTCGCTCGGTGACGGCGAGTGCCTGCTCGTAGAGGCTTCGGTCGTCGCGCCAGGTGCCGACTTGTCGGCGCGCAACGCCCGCCGACACCAGGACGGAGGCAATTGCAACGAGCGCAATGCCACCGCGCCATGCTGCGCTCCGCCCGGCGAGTTCGGCCCCGAGCCATGCGACCGGGATGACGACTCCCACGAGCGGCAGGTACATGTAGCGATCGGCCATGGCCTGGGCGCCGACCTGGAGGAGCCCGATCACCGGAACGAGCATGCCGAGGTACCAGAGCCAGCCCACACCGAACCAAGGCCGGCGGCGGAACTGGGTCGCGGCCAGCAGCGAGACCACGACGATCACCGCGGCACCGGCACTCGCAGCCCACACGTCGAACTCGTCGCCGCGGTGGGGATAGAACACCGCGAGGTCCACGGGTGCGAAGACCTTTCGGAGATAGCCTCCGTAGCTCGCGAGGGCGTTTGCGACGCGCGTCACGAGCGGGGACGTCACCGCCTCGAAGGCGCGCGCATCGGTCTGGGATCGGACCGTCAGCAGGCTCGCCGCCACGGAGAGTGCGAGCAGGGGGATCTTCTCGAGGGCCGCCCGCCCGAACGCAGCCTTGCTGCCAAGTCGTCCGAGCGGCCAACCGTCGAGCAACAGGAGAACGCAGGGAAGCGTCACCAACATCGGCTTCGCCGCCAGGCCGAGCCCGAAGAGCAGCAGGACACCGGCGTAGCGCAGCACGCCAGGTTGCGACGCGTAGCGCGCCCAGGCCACGAGCGTCGCCGCGAACAGCGCGCCCGAGAGCACGTCCTTGCGTTCGATCGCCCAGGCCACCGACTCCACGTGGAGCGGATGCACGGCAAAGATCGCCGCCACGAATGCGCTCGGCCCGAGGCGTCCGGTCATTCGCAGGAACGCGAGGAAGAGCAGCAGGGTCGCGGCCGCGTGCAGCAGGATGTCCCGTGCACTTCTTCATCGATCAGAAAGGAGATCCAGGTGAGTGGGATGCGGTTCCCGTCGAGAGAGGTCCGGAACGCCCAGGCCACGCCTTCGCGGCTCAAACCCGCGTCGAGCGCGGCGTTCTCGACGAGATAGGTGCGGTCGTCGAAGTTCGAGAAGTCGTGGTCGAGGACCGGGGCGTAGACGCCGGCGACGAGGGCGAGCAGAGCGACGACGACGACGAACCTCATGCCGGCGCGCTACTCGATGTACCCGAGCACGCGCAGTTGCTCGCGGAGTGCGTCGGGCATCGCCTCGCGTTCGAGACCGAAGTCGAGCAGCCCCTCGGCGCGCAACTCGGCAAGGTGGTCATCGAGGTCGGCGCCCAGCGTGCGCACCCGGTCGGGGTCGCCCGTCGCGCGGTCCTTGCGTTCACCGGGGTCGTCGGACAGTCGATAGAGTGCTTCGGCGCCCGCCCCGTCGATCTCCCGGATCAACTTGTACCCGTCGCGACGTACGGCGACGCGTTC
>JAFDDA010000256.1 GCA_019311105.1 Deltaproteobacteria bacterium | reverse complement strand
CCTCGTCGACACCGCGCCAGGCGCTGGGCATCTCCAGCACATGCCGTCCCACATCTATGCGCGCATCGGTCGCTATGCGGACGCCTCGGCTGCAAACGACAAGGCGATCTACGCCGACGAGGACTACATCGTCGCGTGTCGCGCCCAGGGCGTCTATCCACTGGCCTACTACCCGCACAACCTGCACTTCCTTTGGTGGACCTCGAGCCTCGAGGGGCGCAGCGAGGTTTCGATCGCCTCGGCGCGGGCCGTGGTGGAGAAGACCGCACCGACGCTCGACGGGCTCCCGCCCTTCGGGCAGGTCTTCCCGGCTTCCTTGCCCTTCGCCCTGGCCCGATTCGGAAAGTGGGACGAGATCCTGGCCGAGCCGCTCCCGGACGCGAAGCATCCCTTCTGGCGCGGCGCGACGCACTACGCGCGAGGGCTCGCCTTCGCACGGACAGATCGCTTCGCTGAGGCCCACGGGGAGCGGGCCGCCATCGAAGCGTTGCAGGCCTCACCGGGGGCCGGCGAGTTGCTGATCGGCGCGACGACGCTTGCGGACCTGTTGGCCTTCGCCGCGACGCTGCTCGAAGGCGAGATCGCAGCGGCGGAAGGCCGGCTCGACTTCGCGATCGAAACCCTGCACCGGGCCGTGCTGTTGCAGGACCTCCTTCCCTATACCGAGCCGCCGGACTGGTACTTCCCCGTGCGTCAGAGCCTGGGCGCCGTGCTGCTCGACGCAGGTCGTGCCGACGAAGCCGAGGCGGTTTACTGGCAGGACCTTCGCAAGAGCCCCGGCAACGGCTGGTCGCTCTTCGGTCTCGCGAAGGCCCAGCGGGCTCAGGGCAAGGACGACCAGGCCGCCATGGCGGAGAAGCGCTTCGAGAAGGCGTGGCGCGCCGCCGACGTGGAACTCTCGGCCTCGCGCTTCTAGGCGCGGCCTAGCGCTCGGTGTTCTTGGCGGCGTCGAGGAAGGCCGGCTTCTCGCCGCCGCCGTGCATCAGCACGTTGGCGCCCGAGACGTAGCTCGAGAGCGGCGAGGCCAAGAAGAGGCAGACGTCGCCGACGTCGCTGGGTTCGCCCATGCGGCCGAGCGGCACGGTCGCCGCCACCGCGGCGATGCCCTCCTCGTTGCCATAGTGCAGGTGGGCGAGTTCCGTCTTGATCATGCCGGCGGTCACCGCATTCACACGCACCTTGGGCGCCCATTCGACGGCGAGGGTCTGGGTCAGGGAGAGTACGCCGGCCTTGGCTGCGCCATAGGCGGCGGTGCCCGGCGAGGCGCGCATCCCCGAGACACTGGCGATGTTCACGATTGCGCCGCCTTCGTCCTGGGCCTGCATCACGGCGTTGGCCCGCTGGGCGCAGTGAAGCGTCGCCGTGAGGTTCAGGCGCAGGATCGATTCATGAAAGCGTGGCGAGGCTGTGGCCGCGTCGGTGGCCGGGGCACCGCCGGCGTTGTTGACGAGGACGTCGAGGCGACCCAGCCGTTCCGTGACGGCGGAGACGAGTCGATCGACCTGCTCGGCGTCTCGAACGTCCGCGGCTTCGAAGATCGCGCTGCGCCCGCCGGTGCTCGGCAACGCTTCGGGAACGTTTCGGCCGCAGATCGCGCGTTCGCTGATCCCGCGCCCGACGCCGCGGGCGCCGCCGGTGACGAGTACGACCTTGCCGGTGAAGTCGAGCGGGTCGCTCACGCGTCGAGCCCCATCTCGTGGGCCACGCGCTCGCGGTGCTCGGCGGGGCTCCCGAGGAAGCTCTCACTCCCGCGAGCGCGCTTGAAGTGGAGGTGGCAATCGTACTCCCACGTGATGCCCACACCGCCGTGGATCTGGATCGAGTCGGCGGCGCACCGGAAGTAGGCTTCAGAGCACCAGGCCTTGGCCATCGACGCCACCGAGGCGAGCTCGTCGCCGCCCTCCGCCGCGACGCAGCCCGCGTAGTAGGCGACGGAGCGGGCCGACTCGACGGCGATCATCATGTCCGCGCACTTGTGTTTGATCGACTGGAAGGAGCCGATCGCGCGGCCGAACTGCTCGCGCTCCTTTGCGTACTCGACGCTCATGTCGAGGCAACGCTGGGCGCCGCCCACCTGCTCGGCGGCCAGCGCGATGGCGGCCCGGTCCAGGATCTCACGCAGGGCGGGGCCGGCGGCGCCCTCGTCGCCGAGCCGGGCCGACGCCGGGACGCGCAGCCCGTCCATGCGCAGCTCGGCGAGCCGTCGGGTGCGATCCATGGTCGGGAGTCGATCACCACGAGGTCGGCGCTCGCGCCGTCGAGGACGTGGCGTGAGACACCGGAGAGCCGGTAGTCGCCGCCGTCGGCGCGGCACGTCGCTTCGACGCCTGCGGGGCTCCAGTCGCCCGCGCCGCCGGCAACGGCGAGGGTCGCGCGCGTCTCTCCCTCCGCGATCCCGGGCAGCCACTCGTCCTTCTGGGCGCGGGTGCCGGCCACTTTCAGGGCATTCGCGCCGAGGCAGACCGTCGCGAAGAAGGGCGAGGCCAGAAGCACTTCGCCCATGGGTTCGAGCAGCGCTACGAGCTCGACCTCACTTCGGCACCGAGCTGCTTCCACACGCCCGCGTCGTGGCCGTCCTCGCTCTCCATGGCGGATCGGACCGCCTCGGAACCCGCGTGCTCCGCCAGGAACGCCCGCGCAGTCTCGCGCAGCTCTTCCTGCTCTTCGGTGAAGGCAAAGTTCATGGGCGCGGCCTAGGTGCCGTAGACCTTCTGGGGCTCGACGCGCTTGGCAAGGAGGTCGTGCACGGCGGCGCCGACTTCATCGGGCTCCCAGCGCGCGCCCTTGTCCACGTTCGGCCCGGTTCGCCAACCGTCTGCGATCGAGATCTCGCCGCCCGACACCTCGAAGATGCAACCGCTCACGTCCTTCGACTCGGCGCTGCCGAGCCAGGCCACGAGCGGTGCGATGTTCGCCGGGCTCATGGCGTCGAAGCCCGTCTCCGGGGCCTTCATCATGTCGGCGAAGACCTCCTCGGTCATGCGCGTGCGCGCCGACGGGGCGATGGCGTTCGACGTGATGCCGTACCGGCCGAGCTCGGCGGCCTGGATCAGTGTGAGGGTGGCGATGCCGGCCTTGGCCGCGGAGTAGGAACTCTGGCCGATGCTGCCCTGGAGCCCCGCGCCGGAGCTGGTGTTGATGATGCGGGCGTCCACCGGCTTGCCGGCCTTGCTCTCGTTTCGCCAGTGCTCGGCGGCGTGCCGTGCCAGGCAGAAGTGCCCCTTCAGGTGGACGCGGGTGATCGCGTCCCACTCCTCTTCGGAGCATGAGACGAACATCCGGTCGCGCACGAAGCCGGCGTTGTTCACCACGACGTCGAGGCGGCCGAAGGCCTCGAGGGTCTGCTTCACGAGGTCGCCGGTCTGCTGCCAGTCCGCGACGTCCGCGCCGTTGGCGATGGCATCGCTTCCAAGATCCTTGATGGCCTGGACGACTTCATGGGCCGGGCCGTCCCCGCCGCCCGAGCCGTCGAGTTCCACGCCGATGTCGTTGACGACG
>JAFDDA010000085.1 GCA_019311105.1 Deltaproteobacteria bacterium | reverse complement strand
GTCCCGCTCGGGCCGACCGCGAGCTGCCAGATCGAAGGCTCCGGCCATTGGGCGACCCTCGTGACCTCGATGTTCATGCACGGGGGCTGGATGCACCTGATCGGGAACATGTGGTTCCTGTTCGTCTTCGGGGACAACGTCGAAGACTCCATGGGCCGCGGGCGCTTCCTTGCGTTCTATCTGCTCTGCGGTCTGGCCGCCGCGCTGGCCGAGGTGTTCGTGCAGTCGGGCAGCGCGCTCCCCATGGTCGGCGCGTCGGGTGCGATCGGGGGCGTCATGGGGGCGTACGCCATCCTCTATCCGCGCGCGCCGGTGCATATGCTGATCGTGATCATCCTCTACTTCACGCGCATCATCGTGCCGGCATGGCTCATGCTCGGGTACTGGTTCGCGATCCAGCTCTTCTCGGGGTTCGGTTCCATCGGGGCGAGTGGTGGCGGCACCGCGTTCTGGGCCCACGCCGGCGGCTTCCTCGCCGGCGTGACGCTCATCTTTCTCTTCCGAGACCCGGAACTCGTGGCGACTCACCGCCGAGCCATCGCGCGCGGCGGGCACTTCCGCCCCCGCTGACCGACAGGCGCTCGTGCTCAGTCGAGGTAGCCGAGAGCGCGCAAGCGATCCCTCGTGTCGGCGTCGGGGTCGAGGTGTTGGCCTTCTGCGACTGCGGGGTCGATGATGCCGGGAAGCACGCGCTCTTCGTGGCGGGCATGAATCTCGCGCAGCTCCATGACCGTGCGCTCCGCTTCCGGGCTCATCGAATCGAGCGAATGGAGTTGGCCCTCCGTGTCCTCGAACCAGGCCCTCCTTCGGGTGGTCATCAAGGAGCCGTCGGGCCCGGTCGTACGAACCGCACGTAGCTTCCCGATGCTCTCGGTGACGACGAAGCGGCGAGGCATGGGCGCCCCACGCAGCTGCGGCACGAGGCTCTTCCCCTCCATCGCGTCGGGGGAGGCGATGCCGAGAAGCTCGAGCAGGGTCGGCGCCACGTCGAGCATCGCCACGGGGGCCGCCACGCGCCGCGCGGTGAGGCCCGGCGCACTCAGGATGAAGGGGACGTGGAGGTTCTCCCAATGGACACGCCCGTGGAAGAAGGAGCCGTGCTCGAAGAACTGTTCGCCGTGGTCCGAGACGACGACCACCAGGGTGTCATCGCCCCAGAGGCCCCGTGCGGACAACTCTGTGTGAAGTCGCGCGATCTCGTCGTCGAGATAGGCCACCTCGGCGCGATAGAGCGCAACCGCCCGGGCCAGGTCTTCGGGCGCCGGGCCCTCTTCCAGTTCGGCGAGTCGTTCGAGGGCTCTCACGCCGCCGTCGACCGTGCCTTCGTAGGGCCCGCTCGGCATGAACGCAGCGGGGGGCTGGTAGCGGGCATGAGGGTCCATGAAGTGCACGTAGGCGAAGAAGGCGGAGTCGTCCCCCGCGGCGCGTCGGCGGGCCAGCGCGTCACCCCAGCGCAGGACGGCGTCGACGAGTTCCCGCGCGGAATCCTCCTCTGCCGTATGTCCCCGCACCCATTCGTGGACGTCGAAACCGCGCCCGAAGCGCGTGCCGCCCTGCATGAGCGGGTTCTTCACGAAAGCCGCCGTGTGGTAGCCCGCGTCGTCGAGCACGGCCGGGAGCCACGGCATGCCTTCGGGCAAGACGATCAACCTCTCGTCCGAGATCATCGTGTCGTTCCACAGGAAGCTCGACGGGTAGAGCGAGGAAAGCAGGCTCGAGACCGATGGTGCCGTCCATTGGGCCTGGGAAAGCGCGCGTTCGAAGACGACCGAACGTGCGGCCAGGTCGTCGAGGAAGGGAGATGGCGATGGCGTGGCGCCATAAGCACCGAGCGCATCGGCGCGCAGGGTGTCGATCAGCAGGAAGATCACGTCAGGCGAGTTCGCGTGGGCTCGGTTGGCTTCGAGCCGCCGTTCGAGGTCCGACGTGTCGGCCGCGCGTACGGCCAGCAACACGACGAAGCCGAGAGCGAGGCCTGCCGCAACGCTGCCGAACGCTCGCCGTGGCGAGAAACCTCCACGCGCGATGAAAAGCGCCACCCCGGCGAGGAGTGCCGCAATCTGACCCGGCCGCTTCGACTTGATCACGTGAATCGTTTCGGTCTCGAAGCCGCCAGTCCAGACCACCCCCGCCGTGACCCCGACGGCGACGAGCGCCACGAGCCGAGCGACGCGCTGCGCGCCGGTGGTGTGCGGAAGCCCAGCGAGCAGAACGGCTGCAACCAGGGCGAGGGACGGCCCGGCCAACGCGTAGAGTTCGACGCGCTGGCCCGCGACGTCCACGTCGGCCCCGCCGCCGAGTGCGATCCACACCGGCGGCACGAGGCAGGCGATCGCGGCGGCGAGCAAAGGCTGCACGGCTAGCCGCCCAGGTTCGTGAGTACGCGCGTCGCCGCGTCGAAGAGGCTCGTCGCATCCGACGAACCGACGTAGGCATAGACGCGGTGGTCGGGGGTCACGCGCATGCCCGAGCCGGCGTGCTGCAGCAGGTTCACCAGGCGCTGGGGGTCGATTCGGGTGTGGGCGCCGGCCGTCACCACGAGGTCGCCCTTGGCATAGTCGATTGCCGCGACGCCGAGCTTGCGCGCCGTCATCTTGATGCGGATCACGCGCAGCAGGTTCTCGGTCTCGCCCGGCATCGGACCGTAGCGATCGAGGATCTCGTCGCGAATGCGATCGACCTCGGCATCCTCGTGCGCACTGGATAGACGCTTGTAGAGGACGAGACGCTGCCCGACCTCGGGCACGTAATCTTCGGGCAAGCGGGCGGTGACGGGGAGGCGGATCTCGGGGTCGACCTCGATCTCGCGCACGTTGCCGCGCATCTCCTCCACGGTCTCTTCCAGCATCTCCATGTAGGTCTCGAACCCGACGGCGGCCATGTTGCCCGACTGCTCGGTGCCGAGCAGGTTGCCCGCGCCGCGGATCTCGAGGTCCATGTTCGCCAGGCGAAAGCCGCTGCCCAGCTCCGACAGGTCCTGGATCGCATCGAGCCGCCGCTCGGCATCATCGGTGATGGCGTCCTGCCCTGGAATCATGAGGTACGCGTAGGCGCGCCGATCGCTGCGGCCCACGCGGCCGCGCAATTGGTAGAGCTGCGCGAGCCCGAGCCGGTCGGCGCGGTTGATCAGGATCGTGTTGGCGCGCGGCACGTCGAGGCCGCTCTCGATGATCGTCGTGCAGAGCAGGACGTCCGCCTCGCCGTGATAGAACTTGAGCATCACCTCTTCGAGCTTGCGCTCACGCATCTGGCCGTGCCCGACGATCACCTTGGCTTCGGGCACGACGCGCCGGAGCATGTCCGAGACGGCATCGATCGTCTGCACTCGGTTGTGGAGGAAGAAGACCTGCCCTCCGCGCTGCAGCTCCCGCAGGATGGCTTCGCGGATGAGGCTTTCGCTGAACTTGCAGACCTGGGTCCGCACGGCGAGGCGATCCGCCGGCGGCGTGTTGATCACCGAGAGGTCGCGGATTCCGGTGAAGGCCTGCTGAAGCGTGCGCGGGATGGGCGTGGCCGTGAGCGTCAACACGTCGACGGTCTTCTTCATCTGCTTGATCCGCTCCTTGTGCGCCACGCCGAAGCGATGCTCTTCGTCGACAACGAGCAGGCCCAGCTCACGAAAGCGGATGTCCTTCTGGAGCAGGCGGTGCGTCCCGATCACGATGTCGATCTTCCCGTCGACGAGGCCTTCGAGCACCTGACGGGATTCCTTCGGCGAGCGGAAGCGCGAGAGCGTCTCGATCGTGATGGGCACCCCCTCGAAGCGCTTGCTGAACGTCTCCTCGTGTTGCTGGGCCAGCACCGTGGTCGGTACGAGGATCGCAGCCTGGCGCCCAGAAAGCGTCGCCTGGAACGCGGCCCGAATTGCGACCTCGGTCTTGCCGTAGCCCACGTCGCCGCAGACGAGCCGATCCATGGGCTTTGGCTGCGAAAGGTCCGAGAAGACGTCCTCGATGGCCGCGAGCTGGTCGGGCGTCTCTTCGAAGGGGAAGCGAGCCTCGAACTCTTCCGTGTGTCGGTCGCGCGGCGGGTAGGCGTAGCCCGGCGCGAGCTCGCGCGCGGCGTGCACGGCGAGCAGCTGCTCGGCCATGTCCTCGATCGCCTTGCGGACGCTGCGCTTGGCCTTCTGCCAGGTGCTGCCGCCCATGCGGTCGATGCGCGGCGTCTGACCGTCGGCACCCGTGTAGCGCGAGACCAGATTCAGCCGGTGGATGGGGAGGAAGAGTTTGTCGCCCCCTTCGTATTCGAGGCGCAGGAACTCGTCGGTCACCTTCGAGGCCGTGAGTTCGACGAGGCCGCGGTAGATCCCGATGCCGTGCTCGGTGTGGACCACGAAGTCGCCAGGCTGGAGCTGCGCGATGCCCTCCACGGCCTGGCCGTCGCGCCAGCGCGTTTTGGCGCGCCGCTTCTCGCGCGGGCCGAAGATCTCCTCTTCCGTGATGACGACGAGCCGATCGAGGGGAAGCGTGAAGCCTTCGGAGAGCGGCGCGACCCGCACCTGCACCTTCCCCGGCCGCGACCAACGCCAGACGGGGGTCGCCGTGCTCTCGGTCGCGACGGGGACGCCATACTCGGCGAGCAGTTCGCGCAGCCGCTCGGCGCTCGAGAGCTGGCGCGCCGCGATCACGATGCGCTGCTTCTCCCCCACGAACCCCTCGATGGCCGTCGCGAGCGGCGCAAGGGGCTCGTCCGCGGAGCGGTTGCGGACGAGCTCGCGGCGGAGTTCGTCGTGGCCGGGGCCACCGACCACGACCGGTTCCTCGCCCTCCCCCGCCACACTGAGCCGCTCGAGACGTACGGGCCCGCGCGCTTCGATCCGTTCGACGATCTGTTCTGGGGCTACGAACAGCTCGTCCGGCGGGGACGCCAGTCGTTCGGCGGCGGCTGCGGCCGCGTAGTTCTCGACGGTCTCTTCGCTGTAGCGGAGCAGACGCTCGCGCCCGGTCTTCGCATCGTCGAGGACCACGAGAGCATCGTCCGGCAAGAAGTCGAGCACCGTCTCGAGGCTAGGTTGGAGGACGGGCGCGAGCGTTTCGGCACCCGGCGGCACGTGGCCCCGCAGCAAGGAATCGATCAGCTCGTCCACCGTACGGTCGGGGACGCCCTCGGCCCGCGCGAGTTCCCGCAGCTCGTCGCCGCGCTCGATCACGTGGTCGCGGTCGAAGAGCAGCTCACGCGGCGGCGCGGCGGTGGCGAAGGGGAGTGTCCGCAGCGAGCGCTGGCTCGCCGGGTCGAACTCGCGGATCGATTCGATCTCGTCCCCCAACATCTCGAGCCGCACCGGCCGCGGACGCTGAGGGGGAAAGATGTCGACGATGCCGCCGCGCACGGCGAACTCTCCACGTTCTTCCACCATCGGCATGCGCACGTAACCCGCTGCGAGCAGGCGCTCGACCAGCTCGTCGCGCTCGATCTCGAGCCCTACGGCGAGAGCGACCGAACGCTCGCGCACGGCTTCGCGGCTCGGCACGCGCATGGCGAGCGCGGTCCACGGCGCGACGACCACCGGCGCCGGCTCGCCCCGCGCGACACGCTCATCGCATTCGAGCAGTCGATACAGGACGTCCATGCGCTGGGCGATCACGAAGGGTTGGGGCGAGAAGCGGTCGTAGGGTGCAGTGTCGTGGCGCGGGAAGGCCACCGTCTGAAATTCACCGTCCGGCGGGCCCTGGCCGTTCCACTCGCCGAGCGCCACGCGCAGGTCTTGAAGCAGCGCGTCGGCGGCCTTGGCCGTGGCCGCGACGAAGAGCGCCGGCCGCCCCGCGTGCGCCTGGACCAACCGCGCGCCCACGACGCCCCGCGCCGCGCCACGCAGGCCCGCAAGCCGCACCGGCGCCGGCGTGCCCTCCCGGGCCGCGAGCTCCTTCGCCAGTTGCTCGAGGTTCCGGACGCCCGGCGTCCCCTTCGGCGAACTCTTTCCCGCGCTCCGCGAACTCGTTCCCACGTTCCCCCACGCACAGATGGCCCCAACCGCCACGGGGGCGGGGGGCACCTGATTCGAAGGCGGCAGAGTAACGGATTCTCGGCGGCCTTCCGGAGAAAGGAGGGCTAGAGCTTTCGGCCCCCGATCGGGCTAGACCTCGATGCCCTCGACCCCCGGTTCGTCGTAGCGGCCGTGCAGGAAGGGCAGGAACCAGTCGGCCGGGATGCTGCGCAGCACACGGCCGTTGCTCTCGGTGTTGCCCTCTTCGTAACCCATGCGGACGATGCGCCGCACCGGGACGTCGGCCACGGGGTCGAAGGGCGACTCACGCAGCGTGATCTCGCCCTCCATCCGTGCCGACCGGCTCTGCTTGTGCTTCCACTCGAGGCGAACGAGCAGCGGGTCGTGGTCGAGCATCTGGCCGGGCTCACAGGACGGGTTGGCCTTGATGCACCAGGCGAACTCGCTGAATTCGCGCTCGCCCGTCTCCTCGCCCACCGTGCCGTTCACCTCCATGTAGGGGATGCCCATGCGGGTGACGGTCGCCGAGAGGGCATCGCCCTTCGCGGCATCGCCGCTGGCACCGCCACCGAAGTCGAAGCCGATGTCGGCGATCTTCTTCGGCTCCCCGAAGGTCTCGCGCCCGCCTACGACCGCCGACTCGGTGGTCATCGGCATGGTGAGAAGATAGAGCCCCTCCTGGCCGTCGTAGCGTGCGTTGACGCCGAAGATGGCCGAGCCGATCTCGATCTTGAATTCGGGATTGATGTGGATCGTGACCTGAGACGTCGTGAGCTGACCCTCGGGCCGTTCGCACGGCTCGAGCGGCTTCGGCAGCACGGCCTTCACGACCTCGGGGTCGGTCTCGAAGACGGTCCGGATCGAGCGCACCGTGCTCGAAAGGAACTCCGGGTTCGAATCCTTCGAGCTCTTCACCTCGTCGAGGGTCTTCACCCAGCGCAAGCGTGCCATCACTCGGCCCCTTTCATGAACGAGGCTTTCTCCGGGCCGATCTGGGCCGCGATCCCCTCGAGCTTTTCTACGTCGAATCCGAACACGCGGGCAGCATTTCCACCCAGCATGGCCTCGATGTCCTCGGAGGGCAGGCCATCGAAGGTGTCGTGCATCTGGCTCTGCGTTTCGGGCCAGGTGCCTTCGGGGTGCGGATAGTCGCTGCCCCACATGATGTTCGCCGTGCCGATCGCCTTGCGGTTCTCCGCCTCGCGTCGCGGCATGCAAGACGCGCCGTAGAAGACGTTGCGTGCGAAGTACTCGGACGGCTTCATCGAAAGGTGCGAGCGGTAGTCGCCGAGCTTCGCGGCGAAGTGGGTCTCTTCGTATCGAAAGTCGAGTAGCTCCATGAGCTCGGGCGCCCAGATGCAGGTGCCTTCCGTGATCGCGACCTTGAGCTTCGGGAAGCGCTCGAAGACGCCGGCCCAGATGAGGTGGGTGAGCGGCCGCGCCGTCCACCAGGCGACCTCCGAGATGTAGATCCCGACCATCCCGGGCCCGTCGCCAAAGTCCGACATCGGCGCGCCGCCCGAATGGAAGTTGATCACCATGTCCTGATCCTGGCAGGCGGCCCAGAGCGGGTCGTAGCGCGGATCCTGGTACGAGGGTCGGCTGCCCCAGTGGGAGGGGAAGAGCACCGAGCGCAGCCCGTTCTCGCGGGCCCAGACGACTTCCTTCACGGCTTCGTCGACGTCCCACAGGGCGGGCACGATGGCGACACCGGCGCGGCGCGCGGCGTCCATCTGGCAGAACTCGACGAGCCAGCGGTTGTGTGCACGCGCACCGGCCCACTGGAGCTCGGGCACGACTTCCTCGACGGGCAGCGAGAGGCCCGCGCCGAAGGGCGGCATGTTCATCTCGGTGATGCCGTCGGGGAAGATCACCTCGCCCGCGATGCCGTCGCCGTCCATGACCTTCACCCGCTGGTCGTGGTCCCAGGCGCCCGAGAGGGCTTCGTCGGCCAGGCCGCCGCGCCACGCGTCGTTGGCCTCGTCCACGAGGAACTTCTTGGCGGCCTCCTTGGTGCGGGCGATCTGGATGGGGAGCGCTGCGTCGAAGGCGTCGCGCCACTTCGGGTCGACGTATTCGCGGTACTGGTCGGGCAGGAGCCCGGCGTGACAGTCGGAGGAGATGACGAGATGTCGGTCCATGGTTTCTTCGTTTCCTAAGCCGAAGGCGGGTCGCTGTAGAACTTCTTACCCACCTTCGGTGTAGAACTGCTTCACCCACTGACGGAAGTGGGCGAGGAAGGTGTCGGCCTCGCATAGCACGGGCCGCGCGCGGTGGATCTTGTTCGACCAGATCTGCATGTCCTGCTGGACGCCCTGGGACATGGCCTGCACCCATTCCTCGCCGGCGATGTCGGCGAGGTTCTTGGTCACGGTGAAGACCCAGCGTGAGTGGCAGTGATCGGGATCGACGGGAGTCGTCGACGTGAAGAGCAGCAGGCCTGCGCCCGGGATCCCCTTCGTTCGCACGGACGAGATGCCGAGCTGCCAGCTATCGCGTTCGAGGATCGTGTGAAAGGTCCCCATCGGGGTCTCGCGTTCTCCCTCGTCGGTCATGCGGAAGAAGCGCCCATCTTCGCCGAACTCGATCTTCGTGTCGTTGGCGATCTGGCCCATCCCATGCACGAAATGGAAGTGGACCGGGTCGCAGTTGTTCTCGGCCATCTCCTGCATGTGGACCGGCACCTCGAGGTCGAAGTAGCGGGGGGCGGCCCACTCGTCATCGGCGAACTCGGGCAATACGGGGACGTCCCACTGCGGAGCCTTCCCCTCCGCGTGGTACCAGACGAAGATCATCCGGTTCGCCTCGATCGTGGGCCACGCGTTCACACGCGCGCGCGGCGGGATCTTCTCGCAGTAGGGGATCTCCGTGCATTCGCCCGACTCGCCGTCGTAGCGCCAACCGTGGAAGGGGCAGCGGACCGAGTCGCCCACCACCCGGCCGCCTTCGCCGAGGTGGGCCCCGAGGTGTGCGCAGTGCGCATCGAGCACCTTCGGCACGCCTTCGCGGGTGCGGAAGAGCACGAGGTCTTCGCCGAAGTAGTGCAACGGCTGGACTTCGCCGTCCTGGAGGTCCTTGCTCCAGGCGACGGCAAACCATCCGTTCGGGTTCGGCAGCGCCGTGTGGTGGCGGCTGTTCGAATTCATCGAGTGTCTCCTCGACTCACGGTGATGGCGCTGGCCAGGAAGCGGCCCGCGTCGCGGGCGCGTTCACGGAGGGGGTATCCGTCGAAGTTCGTCCAGTTGAGCATGACCACGTAGTAGGCACCCATCAGCATCTCGACGAGGGTTTCTTCTTCGTGGTTGCGGGTCACGTCGCCCTGCTCGAGGCCGTCGCGCACGATGCTGGCGAAGGCGTCGTGGAGTTTGCGCGCCTCGCCCTCGGCGGCGTTGGCGTGGGTGAAGCGGATGATTTCGTGCAGCAGCTCGGGCCGCATGGCGCCGGCTTCCGAAGCGCGGCCCGCCACCCACTCGAACAAACGCTCGATGCGTTCCGCGGTCGGCATGGCTTGCTTGCGCAGCTCTTCGATCCCCGCGAGCTGCTCGTTCATGGAGTGCTCGGCGATGGCCTGGAGCAGGTGCTGCTTGGTCGGGAAGTGGTTGAAGAAGGTCTTGTGGGCGACATCGGCCGAGTCGCTGATCTCCGAGACCTTGGTGTCCTGGTAGCCGTGGGCGTCGAAGAGCTCGACCGCGGCTTCGAGGATCCGTCCGCGTACCTCGCGCTTTCGGCGCTCGCGGCGGGAGAGTTCGGCGGCGGCCTCGACCATGGCCGAGAGTCTTGCACGACCCTATAGGCGATTGCAAATTTATATCTGTGTATAAACTTACTGTCGAGGCGGGATTTCCTGAATCCACGCCAGCGTCTCGGCCGCGAGCCGGCCCCAATCATGATGGGCCTCCAGATGCGTCCGCGCGCCCAACCCAAGCCGTTGTGATTGCTCGCGATTCTCGAGCAGCACGGCGATGGCTTCGGCCCAGGCCTCGGGCCCTGCGGAAGCCGGGAGCAGCCACGCCGACTCCCCGTGAGCGAGCCCGGCCCCGACGCCTTCCAGGGCCACGATCGGGCGCGTGGCCTCCATGTAGTTGAGGAGCTTGATCGGAAAGCCGCCGGGCCGCCGGCGCGGCAACACGGCGGCGGCGCAGGCATGGAGGAGCGCGCGTGTCTCGGCGGCGTCGTCCACCTCGATCGTGCGGAGCGCCGCGAAGCTCGCCCCGCCGGCATCGTGGGTGGCGACCACGAAGGGCACGTCGGGCAGCCGCGCGGCGGCGGCGTCGAGCCGGTCGAGATCCTGATACCGGTCCGTGTTCCCGGTGTAGAGGACGAAGCCCCCGAGCGGGAGCCCGTGCCGTCGACACGCCGCTTCGGATGCGGCGAAGCCCGGTGCGGGTGTCGGGTCGAGCCCGGGCGGGATCACTGCGATCGGGCCGCGAACGTGAGGGGCGAGTTCGGCTCGTGCATCCTCGCAGAGTGCCAACGTCGCATCGGTGCGCCGCGCAAGGCTTCGCTCGAGCACGCCACCGGCAAGGTCGAGGGCCCTGCCGAGAGCCTGCGGGCCATAGGCCGAAAGCTCGTGACGCAGCAGCGTGTGCACGACGTAGACGACCGGCGTTGAAAGGCGCGCTCGTACGCTGAGCGCGATGACGGCTGCTTCGGAGTTGTGGGCGAGCACCGCGTCGAAGGGCTCCTCCCGATGCGCCGCGAGCAACGCGCGGCCAAGGGCCACGTCGGCTCCGAGCTTCGCCGGGCTCGCACTCGATCGCAGCGTCTTGGGCGTCCATCGGGTGGGCGTATGGATGACCTCGACATCCGGCTCGGAGCCGTCGCTCGCGCCGTAACAAAGGACGACGGGCTTGGCGCCGGCGCTGCGCAACGCGCGCGCCTGATCGGCCACGAAGACCTGCGAGCCCTGGTGCAACGGGAAAGGCGCCGCGAGCAGGAGCGCGAGGCGCACGGGCCTAGGCGCCGGGCGGCGCGGCCGCCGGCCGCGCACCGACCTCGTCGCCTGGCTGGGCGGCAAGGACGTCAGGCCCGTGGCCCGCCTGCGCGGCGAGGGAGTCGGGCTCGCGTCGGAACTCGCGTCGGAAACGACCCAGCTCGAGCAATGCACGCAGGATCACCCGGGGCCGCGCGCCGCTCTGCCGCCCGTGGCGACGCGGGTGATGGCTCACCGGCACCTGGTGAATGCGGAACCCTTCGCGTTCCGCACGCAGCAGGATCTCCGTGTTCACGAAGGCGCCGATCGATTCGATCGGGATGGCGTCGATCACTTCGCGCCGAAAGACCTTGAACGCGCAGTCGATGTCCCGCACCCGCAGGCCGAACACGGCGCGCACGATGGCGCCCCAACCGAAGGCCAGCACGCGGCGCGGCCATGGGTCGCGCCGGCGCGCGCGGTAGCCCGCCACGATGTCGAAGCGTTCCGTGTGGGCGAGCAGGCCCTCGAGTTCGCGGAGGTCGAACTGGAGGTCGGCGTCGGTGAAGAAGAGCAACCGCCCGCGCGCGGCACGCAGCCCGGTTCGCAGCGCCGCGCCATAGCCCTGGTTGCGCTCGTGGCGGACGATGCGGATGCGTGCGTCCCCGGCCCGGGCATGCTCCACGGCCCGTGCGCTGCCGTCCCGCGAGCCGTCGTCGACGACGATGACCTCGAAAGAGCGTGCCAGTCGCGGTGCCCACTTCATGGTCTGCTCGAGCAGCAACGCGACGTTGCTGGCCTCGTCGAAGACGGGATACAGGATGGAGAGATCGGGGCGCCCCGTCTCGTGCGCGTCGCTGGCGTCAGCCACTCGATGATCGATGGGTTGGTTCACTCGATGTAGCCGAGTGCCCGTAGCCGCGCGGCCACCCGGGCTTCCTCTTCTGCGGTGTAGGGTGCGCCCGGCGAGCCCGCGTCTTCGCGGCTCGCTTGCCAGGGCAGCCCCATCGTGTGCGCGATGGCCGGTGCGGTGTCCACGATCGAGGCCAAGTTAGCAGCCGCCTCCATTCCGCCGCCGCTCGCGAGCCACACGCCGTCGGGTCGGTGGGTCCCGTTCATGCCGCGCCCGCGCGCGCCGGCCAGCTCGCCGGCCTCGAGGGTGTGGACGCTCGCGCAAGCGGGTGTGTTCCACGGCGTGGGCACCACCGAGTGGGCGTAGCCCGCCTCGAGCGCCAGCTCCACGACCACGTCGGGCGCCCGATCGACATAGGGGCCCTCGTAGACTTCCTCGCGCGGTCGCGCGCGGGCGACCACCGGCGTGCCGTCAGGGCCCGGGAGCCGCCATCCCGTGAGCGCATCGATGACCTCGCTGCGCACGCGTTCATAGTCCGCCGCCGCGACCGAGCCCTCGGCCTCCCGACCCCGCAGGTTGATCCAGACGCCGGGCTGGGTGTTCGTCTCCTCGGAGAAGGCTGCGGTCCGGGCCCAGTCGTTCCCGGCGAAACGCACCGTGCTTTCCCAGCGCGCGGCCGCACCCCGGGCACGCCGGAATGCCCACTCCGCGAGCCGGGGCGGGAGTGTTCGCACCACGGTGTCCCGCGCGGTCCGAGCCAAGCCATCGACTCGTGCCGCAGCCGAGCGCCGCCGCGTGAGCAACCCCGCATCCGCGAGGAATCGGTTCAGGTGGAGGACGCGCCGGGATGCGCCCCCGACGCCGTGATCCGACACCACGAAGCACGCGGCGTCCTCGCCGAAACGCGCACGGATCTCGCCGCACACCGCGTCGAGGGCAGCGTAGACGTCGGCCACCGCGTTCTTGCGCGCCGCGCTGGCGCCGGCGTCGTGCCGCGGCGAGGCGGGGTCGTGATCGCGCCAGTAGTGGTGGGCCACGGTGTCGCTCTCGGCGAAGACCACCACCGCGAGGTCCACGCGTCCCATGGCGTCGAGTGCCGCCAGCGTGAAGTCGCGCTTTCGTGCGATGCGCGCGAGCAGGGTCTCCTTTGCACGCTCATGGAAGGCCGCTTCGTCCGAACTCTCGGCGAGCCCCGCCTGCATCCAAGGCCCGACTCGCCCGGCGATCTCGCGATAGAGCGCGGGGTCGCTCGCCCGGGACGGGTCCGTCCCCGTCGAAACCGGTGCGTCGAAGCCCGAGACGAGGAGCCCATTCACCGGCTCGGGCGGGTGGCAGGCGGGCATCCCCAGAACCAGGACCCGACCCCCGACGGCCGAGACCCGGCCGAAGAGGCTCGCCCCCCGCCGGTCGCCCGCCTGGACGAAGCGCACCCGATAGGCGCCGGCCTCCTTCTGGGTGAAGTCGAAGATGCCGTGCCGGCCGGGCCCGAGGCCCGTCATGAAGGACGACCAGGACGGGAAGGTCATGGGCGGGACCGTGCTCGGCAGGGGCTGGGCCCGGCCCGCAGCCACCAGGGCGGCCAGGTTCGGGAGCCGGCCCGCCTCGATCAGGGGCTGGGCGACGTCCCAGGTGGCGCCGTCCAGCGCCAGGACGAGGGCCCGTCGCAGGCCCCCCGCGGTGGGCCCGGAATCGCTGGCAGGGCGGCTCGACACGACCTGGGCTTCCTCCTATATTCCGCGGCCTTCCGGCCCCTCGGGCCGGATCCTCTTCCGGGCTCGGGCCCGGATCCTCTGAGCCCCTCGGGCTCGGGCCTCCCCCGGCCCCAGCGGAGAACCAGCGTGGCGATCGAATTCCTGTGCCGCAAGGTCGGCATGACCCAGATCTACGACGAGGCGGGCAACTGCATCCCGGTCACGGTCCTCGAGGCCGAGCCCAACACCGTCGTCCAGAAGAAGACCTCCGAGACGGATGGCTATAGCGCGATCCAGCTGGGTGGCGCCGGCACGCGGCGCAACAAGACCGTGAGCAAGGCCGAGCTCGGGCACGTCGAGAAGGTCGGCGTGGCGCCGCCGCGCGTCCTCAAGGAGAGCCGCCTCAGCGAAGAGGACGCCGCCGGCTACGAAGCCGGCCAGAAGGTCGGCCCGGCCGATCTGTTCGAGACGGGCCAGCGCGTCGATGTCGTCGGAACCAGCAAGGGCCGCGGCACCTCCGGCGTCGTGCGCCGACACAACTTCAAGATCAAGCGCCGGACCCACGGCACCCACGAGTTCTTCCGGCACGGCGGCTCCATCGGGGCCGGCGCCTACCCGGGCAAGGTGATCAAGGGCATGGGCATGGCCGGGCGCCATGGCAACTCGCGGGTCACCACGCGCAACCTCGAGCTCGTCGAAGTGGACGGGGAGCGCAACCTGCTCTTCGTGCGCGGCTCGGTGCCGGGCCACCGCAACGCGGTGGTGCGCGTGCGACGCGCCGTCGCAGCGCACGGCTAGCCACGGCCTACGACCGCAAGGACGCCTTCCATCAGCGCGCCAAGCGCGAGGGCTTCCGTTCGCGCGCGGCCTATAAACTCCAAGAACTGAACGCGGCGCACCGCCTGCTCGGTAAGGGCAAGCGCGTGATCGACCTCGGTTGCTGGCCCGGCGGCTGGCTCCAGGTCGCCGCCGCCGCCGTCGGACCGAAGGGCCGGGTCGTGGGCGTCGACAAGGCCCCGATCGACCCGCCGTTGGACGGGTCGAACGTGTTGGCTTTCGTCGCGGACCTCGAAGAGCCCGGTGTCTCCGAAAGGATCCTGGAGGCTCTGGGAGGCCCGGCCGACGTGCTGCTTTCCGACGCCGCACCCAAGCTCACAGGCGTCCGGATCACGGATCGCGCCAACGAAGAGCGCCTCCTCGAAGCGATCGAGGCGCTCGTCCCGTTGCTTCTCGCGCCGGGGGGCGACCTCCTGCTGAAGATCATGGAAGGCCCCGAGGCCCAGGCGATCGACAAGCGCATCCGCACGCAGTTCACGAAGGCGAAGACCGTGAAGCCGAAGGCGAGCCGCAAGGGCACGACCGAGCGCTACCTGCTGGCGCGCGCGCGGAAGCCGTAGTCGCGAGTACGCGTGAAAAACCAGTTGCGCGCGTGTGTGCCGAGACGCTGATCCAATACGGCGCGGTCTAGATCAGAGCGATCAGGGCGTGGCGACTTGCACCCAAGCCGTCTCGAAACGGTTCGCCGGTCCCTTCGACACGGGGCGAAGGCGCTGCACCTGGCTCGCATGCTCGCGCAGCAGCGCGTCGAGTTGGTTCGCCCACGCGAGCTCGTAGAGGCCGGCCTTGCTGACCCGTCGGGGATCGGGGGAGCCGCATCGGCGGGCGGCCGGCCGCCAGTGCAGGGAAGAGGCGCACCTCGAGCGCCGCCACCCACAGCACGAGCCCGAGGCGGCGCGCCAGGCGTCCATCGCCGCTCGAGCCGGGTCCCTCATCACCACGCGCGGGAGCGGATGAGTCGGACGATCCGCTCTGCGGCACGCCCGTCGCCGTAGGGGTTCTCGTCGGCCTGGCGACGTGCATAGGCCACGTCGTCTCCGAGCAGGCCATCCACGACTTCGACGATGTGGGCGCGATCCGTGCCCACCAGCTCGACGGCTTTGCCCTCGAGCGCTTCCGTACGCTCGGTGGTGTTGCGCGTCACGAGCACGGGCTTGCGCAGGGAGGGCGCCTCTTCCTGGATCCCACCCGAGTCGGTCAGGATCAGATGGCAGCGAGTCATCAGCCAGACGAACTCCGGGTACGCAACGGGCCGCAGGAGATGAACGTTGGGAAGATCGGACAGGACACGGTTCACGGTCTCGCCGACGCTCGGGTTCAGGTGGACGGGATAGACGAACTCGACCTCCGGCCGGCGCTCGGCGAGGTCGCGAATGGCCAGACAGACCGCCTCGAGTCCGGCACCGAGGCTCTCGCGCCGGTGTCCGGTGACGAGCACCATGCGCCGGTCGCCGAGCCGTGCGTGCTTCTTCGACCACGGTCGCGCGCGTCCCTGCTCTCGCTTCACGGTCTCGAGCAGCGCACGGTCTCGAGCAGCGCGTCCACCACGGTGTTGCCGGTCACGTGGATCCGCTCTGCTGCCACGCGTTCCGCGCGCAACTGCTCGGCGGCAAGCGGCGTCGGCGCGCAGTGGAGTGAAGCGGCCACCGACACGAGCCGCCGGTTCAACTCCTCGGGCCACGGCTGCGTCGGGTCGTAGGTGCGCAGCCCGGCCTCTACGTGGACGAAGGGAATCTGCAGATAGAACGCTGCCAGCGCGCCGGCCATCACCGTCGTGGTGTCGCCCTGCCCGACCACGCAATCGGGCTTCACCTCTTCGAGCAGCTTCGTGATCCGCTTCAGCATCCGCGCCGTCAGGTCGGAAAGGTTCTGGCGCGAGCGGATCGCCTTCAAGTCGTGATGGACCGGGATGTCGAAGTAGTCGACAAAGGGCGTCAGCAGGCCGCGATGCTGGCCGGTGAGGCAGACCTCGGCATCGATCTCCCGAGGGTGGCGGCTGCACTCCGCGATGACCGGTGCGAGCTTGATGGCTTCGGGTCGCGTGCCGACCAGGATGAGCGGTCGTACGGCGGTCATTCCGGGGCCCGCGGCGACACGCGAGGGCCTAGCGGCCGAGGCGACGCCGGGCCATCAGCCAGAGCGTGCCCGTCGTGGTGCGCAGGACGTTCATCTTGCTCGCGCCACTCTTCCGGTCGTAGCGCAGGATCATCGGGACCTCGGCGAAGATCACGTCGAGCCGGCGCAGCTTGAGCAGGATGTCGACCATGCACTGGAAGCCGTCCTGGTCGATGAACTCCTCGCCGTAGCGCTCGAAGGCATCCCGCAGGACGGGGCCGCGGTAGGCGCGGAAGCCGCACGTGTAGTCGCGCACGCCGTGGATCGGGAAGAACGCCATGAACAACCACGAGGCCCAGCGGCTGAGCAGACGCCGGTGCAACGGCACCCCGGCCACGTCGGCGCCCGGGCGGAAGCGCGACGCGATCACCACGTCGGCGCCTTCGTGGATGCGCCTCGTCATGGCACGGATGAGGCCGGGGCTGTGCGTGTTGTCGGCGTCCATGGCGACCACGATGTCGCGTTCGCCGCAGCGCGACGCCGCAGCGCGACGCCGCAGCGAAGAGGCCGTCTCGAATCGTTTCGCCCAGGCCTCGGTTGGAGGGGTGTCGAATGATCTCGACCAGGATGTAGGGCGCCCGTCGCTCGACCTCGGCACAGGTTTCATCCACGCTGCCGTCATCGACCACGATGATCTCGTAGTCGATCTCGTCGTCCACCATCGCTTGGTCGATGGATTCGAGCAGCGCGCCCAGATCGCGCGCTTCGTTGTAGGCCGGCAGCACGATCCGAATGCTCCCCGGCGGCCGGTGCCACGGGGCCGCGGGTCGCTCAGCGGGGTCGGGCGCGTGTGCGTGTGCGGGGGCGGGGGCACGCCGGACGGGTTCGGTCATCGAGGAGGAAGTCTAGGCCACGCCCACGCGGCGGGGCGAATAAAACGCGCTCGCGGGCACCCCGCGACCCTCGTGTGCGCTTCGGCGACTCATGCGCCGCTGAGGCTCGAAGTTGCAGCGATGCTTGCGGAGGTTCTACACATCGATTGCCGAGCCGCCGCCGCGTCTCTACACATCGATTGCCGAGCCGCCGCCGCGTCGTGCGCCCTCCGCACTCGACGGCACCCGTGGGGCGTTACTATGTCCTGGCGCGAGGCCTTCGTGGCCGCGGCGACCGAAGGGATCTTCGACGGTGGATGGAGCAGCCCGAACGGACGCCCGCACCGCTTGGATCGTGAGCGCCTTGCTGGCCGCGCTGGCCGGCGCGTTCTCGCTCACGCGAATCCAATCCTATGACTACTGGTGGCAGCTGCGAACCGGTCGCTGGATCGTGGAGAACGGCGCCGTCCCCTTCGAGGACGTGTACACCTACACCGTCCCCGGCGCGGCCTACCTCGACATCCACTGGCTGCACCAGCTCGGTCTGCACGCGGTCCACTCGTTGGCCGGGCACGGGGGCATCGTCGTTGCGAAGTTCGTTCTCGTCCTGCTCGTCCTCGGCCTGGCGGGGTCGATCGGCTGGCGTCGGGAACGCGCCGCGGTTTCCGGAGTGGCTCTGGGGCTGATGCTCGCACTCGCCAGCGAGCGCTTCTTGCCGCGGCCCGAGCTGCCGAGCTTCGTGTTGCTCGCCGCCATCGCCTGGCTGCTGGAGCGAGACCGTCGCCCAGGGGCCGGCCCCTATGCCTGGGGCGTGGTCGCCGTCCAACTCGTCTGGACCAACCTTCACGGGCTCTTTGCCGTCGGGATCGCGTTCGTAGGGCTCCATCTCGCCGGAGAGATCCTCGATGGCTTCGTCGCACGGCACTTCGACCGCGCACGCTGCCGACGGCTATTCGGCGTACTCCTCGCCTCGCTGGCGATGGCCTTCGTGAACCCCAACGGGGTCGATGGCGCGCTCTACCCGTTGCTGCAGTTCGGCATGATCGGCCCCGACACCGCCGGCGCCGGCTGGGTCGCCGAGCTCGAGCGCTTCTTCGGCCCTACCGCCCATCCCTTGCAGCAAGCGGTCGCCGTCGCGCTGTGCGGTCTGACTCTCGCCGCCTTGGTGGCGAACCGTCGGCGCCTCGAGGCCCGCGACGCCCTGGTCTTCGGTGCTTTCCTGTTCCTGGCCCTCAGCGCGCGCCGGAACCTCGCGCTGTTCGCGATCGCGGTCGCGCCGATCCTGGTGCGCAACGCCCACGCCTGGCTCGACACGCGCCCGCCGGCTCGCGGGCTCTCTCGGGTAGCCGCCGGCCTCACGGTGACGCTGCTGCTCGTCGGCACGATCGACGCGGCGCGCGGGGAGCTATCGCGCCGCCTCGGGTGGGCGCGTTCGCTCGGTCTCGGCATCGCCGAACGGACCTATCCGGAGGGTGCGCTCGCCTGGATCGAACGCGAGCGGCCCGAGGGGCCGATCTTCCATCACATGTCCGACGGCGGGTATCTGCTCTTCCACCTCTTCCCCGAGTACCGCGTGATGATGGACGGGCGGCTCGAGGTCTACTACGGCGGAGCCCGCCGGCTTCGCCCGCCTGAACGAGCAGTACGGGTTCGGTGTCGTGTTGCTGGCCTTCCGCAACAACTTCTATGACGCACTGGTGACCAAGCTGTACACGTCACCGCAGTGGAAGCTCGTGTTCGTGGACGACATGTCGGTGGTCTTCGTTCCCACCGACACGCGCCTTGGGCGGCTCGACCCGAAAGACCCAGATCTCTTTCCTCCACTCGAAGGGCAGCGCCCCGACGAAGCGGCGTTGACGTTGCACTCCCGCATCCGTCTCCTGATGGCGCTGCAACGCCCCGGCGACGCATTGGCGCTGTGGGAGGCGAACGCCGACAGCCACCCGTCATTCGCCGAGCAGCCCTGGGTCCATGTGGGTCTGCTCATCCGGGCGGGGAGGCTCGACGAGGCGCGCGCGCGCCACCTCGATGCGGTGTCCGCAGGCCCCCACGAGCCCAAGAGGCTCCAGGCCTTGGCGCTCCTCGCCCGTGCCCTCGGGGATGGCATCTGGGCCGAAGAGCTAGAACGCCGCGCGGTCGCCCTCGACCCGACTCTCGAGCGCCGCGGCGGGCGCCGCACGCCGCGAGCCCGCGCAGCGCTCGCGGAGCGGGCCCGTGCAGCGCGCCTTCGCGCCACCGCTGAATCGCTGGCTGCCGTGCTGCTGGCCGTCGGTCTCGTGGGCCTCGGTGCACGGAGCCGTCGCGCCGCTCCCGGAAGCCGCGCCGACTGACGGTCAGCGCGCCGCCAGCAGCTCCTCCAGGACGGCCAGCGCAGTCGGCGGATACTCCGCGAGTTCGTAGTAGCTGGCGAGGATCCGCTTCGCGTCGTCGAGGCGGCGCACGCTGAGATGACGCAGCAGGTATCGGATGTCCTCCTCGTCCTGATACCCCTCGCCCGTGCGCAGGGCGAGGCACTTCATGGCGAGCATGTACTTCGCCGAGGCGCGCAGGATCTTCAGGTGGCTCAGCTCGCGGAAGGGCTCGAAGGTGCCGCGGTCGCTTACGTAGGCCTTCACGTCGTCGTTCAGCCAGTGCTCGGAGAGGCCTTCGCGGGCGGCCACGCGCAAGGCGGCGTCGAGCACCTTCACCGAGGGCTGGAAGAGCGCGTCGATGTTGGTCGTCGTCGCGCGCGCGTCGAATGCAAGGCACATGACCGTGCCGCCCGTGAGCGAGAGCGTGGCCTTCACACCCTCGGTGGCAAGCTCTTCGTTCAAGGCCTCGAGCAGCCGCTCGAGATCGCGCTTCGAGAGCGCCGAACGCATCAGACGCGATCGCCGAGGCTGGCATCGACGAACAGGTTCCGCGCGAGGAAGGCGGGCGGTGCGTTGACGAGCAGGTGCAAGCGCAGTGACTTCAGCGTCGAGCCAAAGGCGGGCGCATCGAGGGGCGGGACGTCGCTTACCCACTCGGGCGCCGTGGCCCCCTTCAGCGCCGCGCCATGCTCCACGGTGGCCGCCAGGTAGTTGCGCCAGTAGTCGTCGAGCGGCGCAGTCGGTGCGTCGGCCACCGCCTCTTCGAACTGGCCCGCCTCCATCGGACCGAGCCAATCGAGCAGCTCGGCGAAGGCAAAGCCCGGTTCCGAGGATGCAGCGATCTCGGCGGCCCAACCCTGAAAGGTCTGGCCTGCGGAGGGAAGGAGCCGAGCCAACACCCACGCCGACATGCTCACCCCCGCACGCTCCGCCTGGCGCTGGATGCCCCGCTTCTCCGCCGCGGACACGCGGATCTGGAGCTGCTGGGCTTTGGCGTCTTGCTTCGGCATCGGTCGAGCCTAGCAATCATCACATTATTGTCAATACATCGTATTGACAGATTGGTAACCTATCGGCAGCCCTCACCTGAGCTGAAGGCCGGTCCGCTTCGCCTAGCGCGGCAAGAGCTCGAAGACCCAGGTCTCGCCGGCCACCGTGTCGTCGGCGCTGATCGCCACCCCGTATTTGCGTTCGGTCTCCGCGGACAGAGCCTCGAAGACCGAGCGCTCGTGAATCCGCACGGCGCGCCGCTCGTAGCGTTTGCCCTCGATGCGGATGACGCTGCGGCCGTCGCGCTCGGCCTTGGCCGGCCACCTCTTCCAGAGCCGCCCGATCGGGCTCTTCATGTACCCGCTCGCCACGAAGAGCCGCCCGTCGTGGACGAGCAGCCAGACCGTGCGCGACTGGGCGGGCTCGACGAGCTGGAAGGTCATCTCGCGGATATCCCGCGCGAAGCTCCAATCGCCGCCGGGTTCGGGCCCGCTTGCCAGCTCGCCCGACTCGAGCGGCCCGCCGGGGAGGACCGCGAAGCCGCCGTCGGTGAGGCGCGCTGCGAGCGTCAGGGCGAGGCCGAGAGCCAGCAAGCTTCCGACGGCGAATCCGAGTGCGCGAAGGATCCGCATGGAGTCCCTTTCTAGGTGGTCGGCGTCTCTAGCCGAGCAGCTCTGCGTCGAGGTCGGCGCCGCGGGTGCCGGTGATCCGGACTTGTCGCATCTCGCCCGCGGCGAGATGGGTCTCGCCGGGCTGGGCCTCGCCGCCGGTGAGGAAGACGACGCCGTCGATCTCCGGGGCTTGGGTGGCGAGGCGGCCGTTGGCTGACCCCGGGTCGGCCGAATCGACGAGCACCGTGGCCTCGCTTCCGATCATCGATTCGAGCTTCTCGGTCAGGATCTCGCGGCTGATCCGAAGCAGCTCGCGGTGGCGCTCGCGGGCGAGCTCGCGGGGGACCTTGCCTTCGTAGTCGAAGGCCGCGGTGTCTTCCTCGTCCGAGTACCGGAACGCGCCGAGGCGGTCGAAGCGAACTTTGCGAACGAAGTCGCAAAGTTCTTCGAAGTCGGCATCGGTCTCGCCCGGAAATCCAACAATGAAGGTAGTTCGCAGGGTTAGGCCCGGGACCCTCGAGCGGAGTCTCTCCACCAGATCGGCCTGGCGCGCCGCCGTCGTGCCCCGCTTCATGGCCTTCAGGAGGCGGTCGCTGGCGTGCTGGAGGGGCACGTCGACGTAGGGAAGGACGCGCTTCCCGCTGGCCAGGACGTCGAGCAGCTCATCGGTGATGGCGGTCGGATAGAGGTAGAGGCAGCGGATCCAGTCGAGCCCGTCGACGCCATCGAGGTCGCGGAGCACGGTGTCGAGGCCCGGTCGGCCCGGCAGATCCTTCCCCCAGGAGGTCGAATCCTGGGCCACGAGGTTGATCTCGCGCACCCCCGCCGCGGCGAGCTGCCGAGCCTCGGCCACCAGCGATTCGCCCGTCCGGCTCTGGAACTTCCCGCGGATCCCCGGGATCGCGCAGAAGGCGCAGACCCGATCGCACCCCTCGCTGAGCTTCATGTAGGCCGTGTGGGTCTGGCCGATCAGGACGCGCGGGTCGTGCTCGTCATAGAGGTGGGTGCGGCCCGCCTCCACGTAGACCCCGCCGCGCCCCTCGAGTGCCTCGCCCAGGATCGCGGGCAGGCGCGGGAACTCCCCCGTCCCAACGAAGGCATCGACCTCGGGCAGCTCCTTTGCGATCTCGTTCGCATACCGCTGCGGGAGGCAGCCGGCCACGACCACGGCCCGGAGCTGGCCCTCCTCCTTGCGGTCGCAGACATCGAGGATCGCCTGGATCGATTCCTCCCGGGCCGACTCGATGAACGAGCACGTGTTCACCACCGCGACGTCCGCGTCCTCGACCCGCTCGGCCACGGCATACCCGCCGAGGGCCAGGCTCCCGATCATCACCTCGGTATCGAGGCGATTCTTCGGGCACCCGAGCGAGAGGAAGTGGACGGCCAGGGGGCCGGCTTGGGGGTCGCGGAGGTCCATGGCGGCGGAGGTTACCCGGCGTCGGCGTGGCGAGGTACCCTCGCCGCGTCGCGAGGTTTCCTCGCCTGCGTAGCGAGGTTCCCTCGCCTGCGTAGCGAGGTTCCCTCGCCCGCTCTCACCCATCCAGGAGCTTCGCACCGTGTCCGACCGCCCCTTCCGCATCCTCGGTTTGCAGCAGATCGCCGTCGGTGGCCTCGACAAGGGGGCGCTCCGGAACCTCTGGGTCGACACCCTCGGGGTCGAGGCCCACGGCAACTACAGGAGCGAGAAGGAGAACGTGGACGAGGACATTGCGACGCTCGGCTCGGGCCCGTTCAAGGTCGAGGTCGACCTCATGCAGCCCATCGACCCCGCGAAGAAGCCCAAGGTGAACGACCCGGCCCTCAATCACATCGGGCTCTGGGTCGACGACCTCGCCGCCGCCGCCGCCTGGCTCGGCGAGCAGGGGATGCGCTTCACCCCGGGCGGCATCCGCAAGGGCGCGGCCGGCTATGACGTGTGCTTCATCCACCCCAAGGGGAACGACGAGTTCCCGCTCTCGGGCGAGGGCGTCCTGATCGAGCTCGTCCAGGCGCCCGCCGACGTGATCGAAGCGTTCGCGAACCAGGAGGGCTAGCCGTGGCCACGAACATCGGAATCGTCCTCTTCCCCGACGCCGAAGAGCTCGACTGGGCCGGGCCCTTCGAGGTCTTCGGGATGGCGGCGGCCCTGCTCGGCGACCGCGAGCTGCAGAATCAGCCCATCAGCGACGCCGAGCGCGAGGCGGCGGAGCTGCGCGTCTTCACCGTCGCCCAGACCCACGAGCCGGTCCGCTGTCGCAAGGGCCTGACCGTGGTCCCGGAGTACGACTTCAGCGATGCGCCGGCCCTCGACGTCGTCTGTGTTCCCGGCGGTCAGGGCACGCGTACCGAGGTCGACAACCCGGTGCTGATCGACTGGCTGCGCAAGGTCGGCGCGGATTGCCTTTGGGTGACGAGCGTCTGCACTGGCGCCCTGCTGCTCCATGAGGCCGGATTCGCCAAGGGCAAGCGTGTTACCACCCACTGGGCCTTCACGCAGGCGCTGCGCGAGCGCGGCGACGTCGAGGTGCTCGAGCAACGCCGCTATGTGCGCGACGGAAACCTGCTTACAGCAGCCGGGGTCTCGGCCGGCACGGACATGGCCCTCTGGCTCGTCGGCCAGCTGCGCACGCCCGACTTCGCGCGCATGGTGCAGCGGGCCATGGAGTACGACCCGGCCCCGCCCTACACCGCCGAGGTCTAGCCGCCGAGCCCCCCGATCCCGTCGCGAAACACCGTTGAGAATTGCGCCCCGGCCGAGAACGGGCTGGGCGGGCTCTCCTGCTATGGATAGGATCGGGTGACCCGAAGCGAACCGAGGACCCGTCGGATCGAGTCGCAGCGAAGCAAGGAGTGGAAGCAGAGATGGGCAACCCCCTGGTCGACGTCCAGCAGCACGGTCAGAGTATCTGGTACGACAACATCAGCCGCGGTCTGCTGCTCTCGGGCGGCTTGCACCGGATGGTCGAAGAAGACGGGCTGCTCGGCGTGACGTCGAACCCCGCGATCTTCGAGAAGGCGATGGCGGGCAGCGAGGACTACCAACCCGCGATGCGCGCGCTCGTGGCGCAGGGCATCGACGACCCGAGTGAATTGTTCGAGCGCCTCGCGGTGCAGGACATCCAGCTCGCCGCCGACGTTCTGCACCCCGCCTACGAACGCACCAAGAAGCGCGACGGCTATGTGAGCCTCGAAGTCTCGCCGCACCTCGCGAACGACACCCAGGGCACGCTCGAAGACGCCCGCCGTCTGTGGGGCCAGGTCGGCCGCGAGAACCTCATGATCAAGGTCCCGGCCACCGGCGCCGGCGTTCCGGCCATCGAGCAACTGATCGCCGAGGGTGTGAACGTGAACGTGACCCTGCTGTTCGCGGTCGATGCCTATGCGGATGTGGCCGAGGCCTGGCTGCGCGGCCTCGAGCGTCGCGCCGAGCACGGCGACCCGCTCGACCATGTGGCGAGTGTTGCGAGCTTCTTCATCTCGCGCATCGATTCGCTGCTCGACGGCAAGATCACGAAGTCGGGTGACGCGTCGCTCCAGCCGGTGCTCGGCCGCATCGCCATCGCCAACGCGCGGATCGCGTACGCACACTTCCGCGACGTGCTTTCCGGGGATCGTTGGAAGGCGCTCGAGGCAAAGGGAGCGCAGGTGCAGCGCGTCCTCTGGGCGAGCACGAGCACCAAGGACCCGAGCTACCCGAAGACGCAGTACGTCGATGAACTCATCGGGCCTGACACCGTGAACACGCTGCCGGGTGAAACCTTCGATGCCTTTCGGGACGAGGGCACCGCGCGCAACGTGCTCGGCACCGGGTTCGACGCGCAGCTCGCTGAGGCGCGCGATCAGATCGCACGGCTCGAAGCCGCTGGCATCTCGCTCAAGGAGGCCACGGACCACCTGCTCGCCGACGGCGTGAAAAAGTTCGTCGATCCGTTCGATTCGTTGCTGGCGACGATCGAACGCCGCCGCGACGAGATCGCGGCGGGCTAGGCAAGCCGTGACTGCCGCCGAGCGCGCTCTCGAGTTCGTGAAGGATGGCCAGACGTTGGGCCTGGGCACGGGCCGCGCCGCCGCCGACTTCGTGCGCGCGCTCGGGGCTCGCATGAAGGACGGCGGGTTTCGCGTAAAGGGTGTGCCGACTTCGCTTGCGACCGAGGCCCTCGCCCGTGAACTCGACATTCCGCTGCTCGCGATGTCGGACGTCGAATCCATCGACGTCACCTTCGACGGCGCCGACGAAGTCGACCCGGCCCTCGACGTGATCAAGGGCTATGGCGCGGCCCTCGTTCGCGAGAAGATCGTGGCCTCGGCGTCGCGCCAGCTCGTCATCCTGGTCGGCCACGAAAAGCTCGTCGCCCGGCTCGGCCAGCGCGGCAAGCTGCCCGTCGAGATCGTGCCCTTCGGCGCGTCCCTGTGCCGCAGCCGTCTGGCCGCCCTCGGCTTCCCCGCCGAGCTGCGCCCGGGCCCAGACGGCGAGCCGCTCGTCTCCGACAATGGGAACTGGATCCTCGACTGTCAGGTCGAGCGCATTCCCAACCCCGCTCAGCTGGACGCAGCCATCCTCGGCATCCCCGGCGTCGTCGGCACCGGCCTCTTCGTCGAAATGGCCGACACCGTCATCGTCCAAGACGGCAACGACATCGAAGTCCGCGAACGCCCCCGCTAACCCCTGTCGAAGGGGACGGTTCTATTTGATGACGAAACCAGGTGCGGGCCAATGCGCTACGGGCTTGGCGGTTTCGTCATCAAATAGAACCGTCCCCTTCGACAGACTCCGTCAGGGGGTGGTAGGGTGGCGGGATGTTCGAGGGAGTCCGATTTTTTGCGCGGGCCCTCCCGCATCTTCCGCGTTTCGCGTCGTATCGGCCCGATGGCGACGCGAACGTCGGCGCGCTGCTCGAAGACCGAGCCGAGGAGTTCGCCGACCGGCCCTTCCTCCTGTTCGAAGACCAGCGCCTGACCTATGCCGAGCACAACGCGGCGGCCAACCGCGTCGCCTACTGGGCCCGCGACCAGGGCCTGCGCCGTGGCGATGTCGTCGCCTTGCTCATGGAGAATCGCCCCGAGTATCTCGCGATCTGGATGGGCCTCGCGAAGCTCGGCGTGAAGGCGGCGCTCATCAACACGAACCTCACGGGCAAGACCTTGCGCCACGCGCTGGCGACCTCGGAAGCGCGCCACCTCGTGCTCGGTGCCGAGTGCAGCGACCGCTTCCGCACCACGGCCGACGACCTCGAACGCACACTCGAAGTCTGGGTTCATACCGAGCCGGGACGCGAACCCGAGAAGGGTGAGTCTTGGGGCTTCGACCTCGCCGATGCGCTCGTCGGGCGGCCGTTGCAGAACCCGCCGCCGGCCTGGCGCGAGGGCCTCGTGTCCGGCGATGACCTCGTCTACATCTACACCTCGGGAACCACCGGCCCGCCCAAGGCCGCGCGCTTCAGCCACCTGCGCTTCGTGTCGGGCGGCGACCTCGGCGCGTGGGCCCAGGATCTCTCGGCCATCGATGTCCACTACTGCGCGCTACCCCTCTACCACACCGCGGGCGGCATCATGCAGATTGGCGCGACGATGTTCGCGGGCGCGGCGTTCGCGCTGCGCCGCCGCTTCAGCGCTAGCGCGTTCTGGGACGACGTCCGCAAGTACGACGCGACCGCCTTCCAATACATCGGAGAGTTCTGCCGCTACCTCGTGAACCAACCCGAGCGCCCCGACGACGGCGAGCACGGCATCCGGGTCGTCATTGGCAACGGTCTCCGCCCGGACATCTGGCCCGTCTTCCGCGACCGCTTCGCGATCCCCCGTATCCTCGAGTTCTACGGCGCCACCGAAGGCAACGTCGGGTTCATGAACTTCGAGAACAAGGAGGGCTCCGTCGGCCGCTATCCGAGCGCGATCCTACGGCGCGCCATGTCGAACGCGAAGATCGTGCGTTTCGACGTCGAGAACGAGGCCCACGTCCGCAGCGAGGACGGGTTCTGCATCGAGTGCGATGCCGACGAGCCCGGTGAGCTGATCGGCCGCATCCCGGAGGGCGACAAGAGCTCGGGCCGCTTCGAGGGCTACACCTCGAAGGAGGACACGGACGAAAAGATCCTGCGCGACGTCTTCGAGGCGGGCGACATCTGGTACCGCACGGGCGACCTGCTACGTCAGGACGCCGAAGGCTTCCACTACTTCGTCGACCGCATCGGGGACACCTTCCGTTGGAAGGGAGAGAACGTCTCGACCCAGGAGGTGGCCGAGGTGCTCGCCGACTTCCCGGGGCTCGACATGATCAACGTCTACGGCGTGGAAGTCGCCGGGGCCGAGGGGCGCGCGGGGATGATGGCCTTCGTTCCGGCTGAAGGCGGCGCGCCCTTCGATGGCGCGGTGTTTCACGAATTCGTCTCGGAGCGGCTCGCGAGCTACGCGGCGCCGCTCTTCGTCCGCATCATCGAGAGCCCGGAGCTGACGGGCACGTTCAAGCTCCGCAAGGTCACACTCAAGGAGGAGGGCTTCGACCCCTCCCGCCTCACCGACCCGCTCTACGTGCGCGACGATGAAGCGGACGCCTACGTCCCGCTCACACCCGAGCGTTTCGCTGCGATCGCCGAAGGCACGTTCCGCCTCTAGCTCTTCCCTTCGAGCAATCCGCGCCCCGGCACGTGGTTCATCTCGATGCGGATCCCATCCGGGTCTTCGAACAGCACGGAGTAGTAGCCGGGTGCGAAGGCGTCCTCGCGCGGAGGGTGCACGACGGTCGCGTCGAGTCCGACGACGAAGTCGTGCAGCGCGTCCACGTCCTCGCGCTCGCGAGCGCGAAAACAGACATGGTGGAGCCCGGTGCGGGACTGCACGAAAGGCGTTCCTTCGTGTTCTTCGTGGGCGCGCATGATGCCGACGGCCGTGCGCCCGCCCACGCAGTAGTACATCCCGTCCGTGTCGATGACGGCGGTCAAGCCGAGGAAGGGAAGCAGCTCTCCATAGAACTCGCGGGCGGCTTCGAAGCGGCCCGCTGTGAGCATGACGTGGGCGACACCGTTGATCTCCATGGCGGCCTCCAATTCGCCGCGAGGCTAGCGCACGAAATAGGTACCCTGGGTCGTGTGAAGACCGCCGCCCGCGAAGACGCCCCGCGCACCGAGCCGGCCGCCCTACGCCGCACGGCTTCGGCCTGGACCCTGGTGCGCACCGCCATCGGTGGGCCCCGCGAAGTCGCCGCCAAGCTCGGCCGCCTCGGCCGCACCCTCTGGCTCTACGTTCGACCCGGCGAGGTTGAAAGCCGACTCGAAGCCCTTCGCGCCGCCGGCCTGACGCGAGAGTCGCCGACCCGAGGCCAGGTCTTCTTCGGCGGGCTCGACATGTTGCGCTTCGTGATCGAACCCTTCGCCCGCGACTACTACGAGCAGCAGGGCATCTCGTTCGGCTTCCATCAGTTGTTGCGCGTGCTCGACGACTCCGTCTCCATGATCGACCCGACCGGGTTCCTCTCCGAGCGCGACACGATCATCGGTCACGTCATGCAGGTCGTGCACCTGAACCCCATCTACGATCTGCAACTGATGGAGGTGTTTGCGGGCGGGCTCGACGCCCTCGAGGCTCAGGTCGAAGCGATGGTTGCGGGCACGCACCCGCGGCATCGCACGATCTCGGCCATCGTCGAAGACCCGGGCTATCACGAGCGATTGCTCCGCTACGTGCGGCGCTATCGCGAGGATCCGGGCGCGCCGCCCCCGGTCCGCCCCCAGGGCGAGCTGCAAAGCGACCCGGTGGCTGCCGCCGCCAAGCGCACCTTCGCCACTCTGCCCGGCTTCCTCCGCTACTGCAGCCGGCTCCCGACGGGCCCGGTGGCGGCCGCGCGCCGGCTTCGCCGGGTCGATCGATTCCCCGTGGAGTGGGCCGAGCCCGCCTAGCGCCCAGGGCTCGGTGCAGCGCCCCGGCTGCAGGGCCGGCCCTGCAGCGAAGGCCCCGCGCTGCACCCCGGGCCAAGCCGGGCCCGCTAACCCCCCGTCATTGCTCACTTGTGTTTCCAGCCAGGCTGGGCACGCCGCTTGCTATATCCCGGGGAGCCGGAAGGTCTAGAATCGCCCCACGATCCGATGCGGGGCCTCTCGGCCGGCCGAGCCCCGAGCGCCCTCGGGGTCAGCGAGGAAGACATGAAACGCCATCGCAACCGCTCCGAAAGCCCGTCATGAAGCGGCATCGCAACCGCTCCGAGAGCCAGTCATGAGACGCAATCGCAAGCGCTCCGAGAGCCGAAGTCGCAACCGGAACCACGGCCGCACCCGCGCACGGGCTGCTGACCCGGCGGAGCCGGCCGAGCCGAGCCGCCCCTGGTGGTCGGACCTGCCCGAAGCCCCCGCCGGTTCGGAATGGCTCGACGATCTCTCCGACTCCGAGGTCGAACGCGAACTCAAAAAGCGCGAGCGCGCCGAGGCCCGGGCCGCCCGCCGTGGCCGCCGCCGCCGCCCGCGCGAACTCACCGCCGAAGAGCGCGCCTACCTCGAGGCGCGCCGCAAGGCGAACGCCCGCATGGGCTTCCTCTTCCACCTCGTCCCCTACGCCGCGACGTGTCTGTTCCTGCTGCTCGTTGCGGGCTTCCGCGCGTTCTTGTCCGTGGCGATCTTCTGGGGCATCGGCGTCGTGTGCCATTGGTTCGCGGTTCAGGCGCCCGAGCTTCGCCGGCGCTGGGTCGAGGACGAGGTGAACAAGAAGCTCACCACGTCGGTTCACCAGGAGCGGCGCGTCCTCAAGACGGAGCACAACCGTTCGGTGGAAGAACTCACCGCGTCGATCGCGCACGAGATCCGCAACCCGATCACGGCGGCCAAGAGCCTCGTGCAGCAGATGGGGGAAGACCCGCGCGCCGGGGAGAACATCGAGTACGCGAAGGTCGCCCTCGAAGAGCTCGACCGCGTCGAGAAATCCGTGTCCCACCTGCTCAAGTTCGCGCGGGAGGAAGAGGTGCGGGTCTCGGATATGACCATGTCCGACGTGATCGAGGCGGCCCTCGACACCTTCCAGGATCGCATCGTCGCCCTCGACGTGGAGATCCTCAAAGATCTCGACAGCCGCGGCGCCATGCGCGGCGACCCCGAGAAGCTGCGCCGCGTGATCATCAACCTGTTCAGCAACGCCCTCGACGCGCTCGAGCAGTCGGCCACCGTCGGGCCGCGCGTCGAGATCCAAGCGGGTGAGAACCTCGCCGGCACCGAGGTGTGGGTCCGGATTCGCGACAACGGCCCCGGCATGGAGCCGGAGAAGGTGGAGAAGATCTTCAAGCCCTTCTACACGTCGAAAGCGAACGGCACGGGCCTGGGCCTCGCCATCACGAAGAAGCTCGTCGACGCTCACGGCGGCAGCATCGAGGCCGTCTCGCAGCCGGGCCAGGGTGCGGAGTTCGTGCTGACCTTCCCGAAGGCCGGCCCGAGCGAAGCGAGCGCGTCGGCGTGAAGCCTGTGAGGGTGTCCGCATGAAGCCCAAGGTCCTGGTCGTCGAGGACGAGCGCGCGATCCAGATCGCGCTCTCGGGCCTGCTCACCCGCGAGGGGTACGAAGTCGACACCGCCGGCAGCGGCGAGATCGCGCTGAAGCTCCTGGCCGATGACGTCTACGACTGCGTGCTGACCGACCTCTCGCTCGGTGAAGGCGCGAGTGGCATGGATGTGCTGAAGCGCGCCAAGGAGATCCGCTCGACGACTACGGTCATCATGATCACCGCCCACGGCACGGAGAAGATCGCCGTCGAGGCGATGAAGGCCGGCGCCGAAGACTACGTGCCGAAGCCCTTCGACAACGACGAGATCCGCGTCGTCGTCGCGCGCTCCCTCGAACGCACGCGTCTCGAGCGCGAGAACCGCGTGCTGCTCGATCGGATCGCGCGCGAGGTCGGCTTCGAGGATCTGGTCGGCACCGGGCCCGCCATGCGAAAGGTCTTCGAAACGATCCAGAAAGTCGCCGAGACCGACCTCACCGTGCTCGTCCGTGGCGAGAGCGGGACGGGCAAGGAACTCGTGGCCCAGGCCCTCCATCATCGCAGGTTCGGCCACGAGAAGGGGGCCTTCACCGGGGCCGACGCGCGCCGAGCCGGGCGCTTCGAAGCGGCCGAGGGCGGCACGATCTTCCTCGACGAGATCGGCGACATGGCGCCCGAAACCCAGGCCAAGGTGCTGCGCGTTCTCCAGGAGCGAAGCTTCGAGCGCGTTGGCGGCACGAAGCCCATCGAAGCCGACGTTCGCGTCGTGGCCGCGACCCACCGCGACCTCGAGGCCGATGTTGCGTCCGACCGCTTTCGCGAAGACCTCTACTACCGCCTGCGCGTCGTGGAACTCGAGATCCCGCCCCTGCGCGAGCGGCTCGAAGACCTGCCGATGCTCGTGGCACGCTTCCTCGAACAGGTGGCGGATCGGCTCGGCCGGGAGCGCAAGCCGATCTCCGACGGTGCCATGGCGCGCCTCGCTCGCCACCCCTGGCCGGGCAACGTGCGCGAGCTGCGCAACGTCGTGGAGCAGGCCGCCGTCATGGCCTCGGGCGAGGCCATCGAGGAGGAAGACCTCCGCCTCGACTCGAGC
>JAFDDA010000178.1 GCA_019311105.1 Deltaproteobacteria bacterium | reverse complement strand
CATGAGCCCCGAGCGTCGCGCCGTGCTGCGCGCCTTCGGTGCGAAGCTCGTCCTGACCGACCCGGCGAAGGGCATGAAGGGTGCGCTCGAGCGCGCCAACGAGATCGCCGACGACGTCGACGAGTCGTACATGCCCCAGCAGTTCCGCAACCCGGCCAACCCCGAGGTGCACCGCAACACGACCGCGGTGGAGCTCTGGGAGGACACCGACGGCGAAATCGACGCCCTGGTGGCCGGCGTCGGCACGGGCGGCACGATCACGGGCGTGGCCCAGGCGATCAAGGAGAAGAAGCCCTCGTTCCGCGCGGTGGCGGTGGAGCCGGAGGACAGCCCGGTCCTGTCGGGTGGCTCGCCGGGCAAGCACATGATCCAGGGCATCGGCGCTGGCTTCGTGCCGGACGTGCTCGACATGGACATCGTCGACGACATCGTGATCGTCGGCAACGAAGAGTCCTTCGACATGGCGCGTCGGTTGGCCCAGGAAGAAGGCATCCTGTGCGGCATTTCGTCGGGCGCGAACGTCGCGGCGGCGGTCAAGTATGCGAAGGGTGCAGGCAAGGATCTCGGAACGATCGTGGCGGTCATTCCGAGCTTCGGCGAGCGCTACATCCAGACCAAGCTCTTCGAGCCCTACCGCTACGAGGGCAGCGACGACGTCTAGCCCTCGCTGTGACGACGCCTAGCCCGCTCATCCTTCCCTTCGACGGGAAGCGACCGATTCTGGCGCCCGGTGCATGGATTGCCCCGGGCGCCGTCGTCATCGGTGACGTCGAGATCGGGGAGGACTCGTCGGTCTGGTTCGGCAGCGTCGTCCGCGGCGACATCCACAGCATCCGAATCGGCGCGCGCACGAACCTGCAGGATCACTGTGTCGTCCACGTGACGCGCGGGCGCTTCTCGACCACGATCGGCGACGAGGTCACGGTCGGTCACCGCGGCACGGTCCACGGCTGCGTCGTCCACGACGGTGCGTTGGTCGGGATCGGTGCCACCGTGCTCGACGGTGCCGTCATCGGCGAAGAAGCGTTGGTCGGAGCCGGCGCCGTCGTGCCGCCCGGCATGGAGGTGCCGCCCCGCACCCTCGTCCGCGGCATCCCCGCCCGCATCGCGCGCGAACTCTCGCCCGAAGAGATCGCCGCCCAACGCAAACGAGCCCGCGAGTACGTAGAAACCGCCCACCGCTACTGACGAAGGGTGACGAAGGGGACGGTTCTGTTTGATGACGAAACCAGGACCCGGTTGGAGTACCGGGATCCTGTTGGTTTCGTCATCAAACAGAACCGTCCCCTTCGTCAGGGGGTGCGGAAGCCTGGGAGTTTTTGGGACCAGACGCCGAGGACGACGGTGGCGAGGGAGAGGACGAAGGCCAGGCCGATCTTGCCGCTCGCGGCCTCGAAGGCGGCTCGTTCGGCGGCGGCCTGTTGTTCCGGACCGGGCGGCAGCTCGCGCATGACCTCGAGCAATGCCGGAGCGACCAGCGCGAGCGCGTACACGAAGAAGAAGCCGAAGATGTAGACGATGGCCAGGGTGAAGAAGGGCCGCGGCATGGCGGGCGGGCGGCGGTTCGGCGCAGGGCTGCTCATGGCCGGAGCCTAGCGCTCGTCCCGCTTGCAGCCTCCCGTGCCGCGGTTTAGGCTCGCCGCAGGCAGCCCCACTGTGTCCCAAGCCAAGAAGAAGTCCGCAGCCAGCGCCCCGGCTCGCATCGCCATCGTCGATGCGGCGAACTTCCTCTATCGCGCCTTCTTCGCGATCCCGGGCCTGCGCGCACCGGATGGCTCGCCCACCAATGCCGTCTACGGCTTCGCCAACATGCTGAACAAGCTCGTGCGCGAGGAGAAACCCGACGCGGTCCTGATCGCCCTCGATCCGCACGGCAAGACGTTTCGCCACGAGCGCTTCCCCGCCTACAAGGGGACGCGCGACGCCCAGCCCGAGGATCTGACCGCCCAGTTTCCCATCTTCCGCGAGCTGATCGAAGCCTGGGGATTGCCGGCCATCGAGGCGAAGGGTTTCGAGGCGGACGACGTGATCGCGACGGTCGTCAAACAGGCGCCCGAGGGCAGCGCGGTGCTGATCGTCTCCACCGACAAGGACTTGATGCAGCTCGTCGGCGGCGGCGTCGAGCTGATCGACACGATGAAGGACCGACGCTACGGCCCGGCAGAAGTCGAGGCGCGCTTCGGCGTCCCGCCCGAGCGGGTGCTCGACTTCCGCGCCCTTGTTGGCGACTCGAGCGACAACATCCCCGGCGTGAAAGGGATCGGCGAGAAGGGCGCGGCGAAGCTCATCCAAGAGTGGGGCGACCTCGAGAACCTCCTGGCGAATGCCGGCGAGGTGAAGGCAAAGCGGGCCCGAGAAGCGCTCGAGACCCTCGCCGACGATGCGCGCCTGTCGAAAGAACTTTCCACCCTGCGCGACGACGTCCCGCTGACGCTCGACCTCACGGCGCTGCCGTCACCGGCGCCGGACCGCGAAGCGCTCCTCACTCTCTACCGTCGTCTCGGCTTCACCCGCCTGGTCGATGCCCTGGCCAAGGCAGCCGACAGCACTCCCGGCGCATCGGCAGTCACGCCCGAGGCCGCCGCCGATGCGAAGCCCACGACCGTGATCGGCACGAAGAAGGCCCTCGCCGGTCTGGCGAAGAAGCTCGCGAAGGCCGAGCGCATCGCGCTCCACCTCGTGGGTTGCGAGCAGGGTGCCATGCGCGAGGAGCCCGTCGGCCTCGCGCTCTCGCTGCCGGCGGGCGGCTCCGCCTACCTTGCCTTTGCCCACGAAGGGCTCGGCGAGCAGACGGAGATCGAACTACCCGATGCCATCGCAGCGCTCGGGCCCGTTCTCACCGGCAAGAAGGCGCGCCCCTGGGCTGCGCGCGATGCGAAGCTCGTGCAGGCGGTGCTCGCGGAACACGGCCTCGATCTGTCGCTACCCGACTTCGACCTCGGCGTGGCTGCGTTCCTGCTCGACCCGGCTGGCGCGCGGACGACGCAAACCCTCGCCCAGGCGCATCTCGACCGTGCGGTCGCGCCCTTCGAAGAGGTCGCCGGCCGCGGTGCCAAGGCCAAGCGGCCCGCCGAACTGACGGCGGTGGAGATCGCCAGCTGGGCCGGCACCGAAGTCCGCGCCATCGACGACCTCGCGCCGATCCTCGCCGCCGAGCTCGAACGCAACGGCCTCGACGCCCTCTTTCGCGAAGTCGAGCTGCCGCTCACCGCTGTGCTCGCGCGCATGGAGCGAGCCGGCGTTCGCATCGACGAGAAGAAGTTGCGCGAGATCTCGAAGCATCTCGTCTCCGAGCTGGCTCGCATCGAGAAGGAGGTCTACGCCCTGGCCGGCGAGACGTTCGTGATCTCGTCGCCGAAGCAGCTCCAGGTGATCCTGTTCGAGAAGCTGAAGCTCACGCCCGGCAAGAAGACGAAGACCGGCTACTCGACGGACGAGTCCGTGCTCGAACGCCTCGCTCCCGACCACGAGCTGCCGGCCCAGGTTCTCGCCTTCCGCCGCCTCTCCAAACTCAAGGGCACCTACGTCGATGCGCTGCCGCCGCTCGTGTCCCAGCGGACGGGCCGCATCCACCCGATCTTCAACCAGACCGGCGCCGCCACGGGCCGGCTCTCGTGCACGAACCCGAACGTGCAGAACATCCCCATCCGCACCGAGGAGGGCGTGCGCATCCGCGAAGCATTCGTGCCCGCGGAAGGCACGACGCTGCTCTCCGCCGACTATTCGCAGGTCGAGCTCCGCCTGATGGCCCACTTCTCGGAGGACGAGGGCCTGATCGAAGCCTTCGAGGCAGGGGACGACATCCACCGCCGCACCGCCGCCGAGGTGCTCGACGTCCCCCAGGCGGAGGTCAGCTCCGACCAGCGCGCCCGGGCCAAAGCGATCAATTTCGGCATCATCTACGGTTCGAGCGCCTTCGGGATCGCCAACCAGCTGGGCATCGCCACGGGCGAGGCCCAGGAGTTCATCGATGCCTACTTCGCCGAATACCCGGGCGTGAAGCGCTTCATGGAGGCCACCAAGGTCACTGCCAAGGAGGACGGCTTCGTCCGCACGCTCCTCGGCCGGCGCCGCTTCCTGCCCGACCTGCGTTCGAAGAATCGGGTGCTGCGGGAGGCCGCCGAGCGGATGGCCGTCAATACCGTCATCCAGGGCACCGCCGCCGACCTCATCAAGAAGGCGATGGTGGCCGTGGATGCCGACCTGACCGCGGCGGGCCTGGCGGCTCGGATGCTCCTCCAGGTCCACGATGAGCTCGTCTTCGAGGCCCCCGAGGCCGAGATCGGCCCGCTCCGAGAGCTGGTGACGGGCTGCATGGAGAAGGCCTTCGACCTGCGCGTCCCCCTGGTTGTCGACACGGGCGTCGGGGCCACCTGGCGGGAGGCCCATTGAGCCCTCGGGAGCCGCGAATAACGGGCACCCAGGCCTCGTCCAACCCCCCGAGTCGGGCACGCAAGCCTGGGGGAGATGGGCCGATTGGTGAAGCCGCGAAGCGAGGGGCCGCTGCCGAGCAGAAGGGCCCGAAGGATGCCGAGGTCGTGGCCCGCGCAACGAAGGGCGACCACGACGCCTTCCGCATCCTGGTGGAGCGCTACCAAGGCCGCGCCTATGCCCTGGCACTCCGAGTCCTCAAGGACGAAGAGCGCGCCCGCGACGCCGTGCAGGAAGGGTTCCTCAAGGCGTACACGAATCTGGCGAAGTTCGAAGGACGATCGAGCTTCTACACCTGGTTGTATCGACTCGTGATGAACACCTGCCTCGACATGAAGCGCCGCGACAAGTCGGACCGCGAGGTCGAGTGGGACGAGACCCGCCCGGGCGATCCCGCCAGCGCGCCCGAAGCCGAGGCCCTGGCAGGGCAAGGCGCAGGCCACGCCGGCCCGGCTCGCGAGCTCGATCGATCGGAGCTGCGCAAGCAGATCGCCGAGGCCATCGCCCAACTGCCGGGCGAGGCCCGCGAGACCCTGCTGCTGCGCGAAGTGGACGGGCTGACCTACGCCGAGATCGCCGAGGCGCTCTCGATCCCGAAGGGGACGGTGATGAGCCGGCTGCACTACGCCCGGAAGCGGATGCAGCAGATCCTGACCGAGATGGGTGTCGGCATCGGTGCCGGCATGAACGAGGCGGTAGAGAACGGAGGGCGTGCTTGATGGCACGACGACCCAGCGAAGAAACTGTGCAGGCCTACTACGACGGAGAGCTCGGCTATTTCGCCCGGCGCCGCGTGGCGCGCCAGATCGCCGCCTCCCCCGAGGCTCAGGAAGAACTCCAGGGCCTGGCCCTCGTGAGCGAGTTCGTGCGCGAGAGCGAGGTTGCCGCCGTGGGCCCGGACCTGTGGTCCGAGATCGCTCGCGAGCTGCCTCGCCAGCCGGCCGCTGCCGTCGAGGAGACGGGCTCGAGCCTTTCGGACGCCCTCGGGTGGCTGTTCCGACCCGTTGGCGCTGCCGCCGCCATGGCGGCCGCCGCCGCAGCCGCGATCTTCGTCCTGTGGGGCAGCGAGCCCTCCGGTGGGGTCGACGTCGTGCAATACTTGGACGCGGGCGACAACACCGTGATGTTGCTCCAAGGCGAGGACGACGCGACCATCATCTGGGTCATGGAGCC
>JAFDDA010000084.1 GCA_019311105.1 Deltaproteobacteria bacterium | reverse complement strand
CGGATCTTCACGCCGCTCCGGATGCCCGCGTCCACGTCGATGCCGCTCGAGTTCCAGAAGCGCGTGTTCGTCCGCACGAGCTTCGCGTAGCGATACTCGATCCATGCATCCGCCTCCACCAGGCGGGAGTCGGCCGAAAATCGGGTGTCGCCGATCTCGCCCACGACATGGCCGCGGTAGTGGATGGGCGCGCCCTCCGACAGCGAGCCCTGGGTCGGTGCCACGAGCACGACGCGGACTCCGGAATGGCCGCTTCCGCGAGACCGCAGGACACGCGGAAGTTTCTCTTCCTCGTCCACCTCGCGGATCAAGATCGAGGGGTTCCACGCCAGCCACGAAGTCTCGGGCTTCTCGTGGAGCATGAAGACGGCGTGGTCCTCGACGCCCTCGCCGGGGCTGTTGGGCGTCGCCACCACGACACCCCCGGCCAGGAGCGAGCCGACGCTTCCGATCTGGGCCTCGATGCCCTTCCAGCCGGCTTCGAAGCGGAAGCCGCTGTGATTCCAGAAGCGCGAGTTCTTGCGCACGAGCGTTCGATAGCGCTCGCCGATCTGGATCGGGAAGCGAACGCTGCGGGCATCTTCCGCGAGCTCGGGCTTTCCAACCGATCCGATTTCCACGTCCCTGTAGTAGATCGCGCTTCCCTCGCTGAGCGAGCCGACGGAATGGGCTTCGAGCCAGATGCGCAGCCCGACGCCCTGCTCGAGCGCCGCTGCCGCGGAGACCCGGTCCTTGTGGAGATCGAAGATGGCGCCGTCGCCGACCGGCCGCTCGATGTAGGCCTCCGGTGGCGTCGAGAAGTCGATCGCACCCCCGAGCATCGAGGCCAACGACTCGACCTGCAGCGTCACGCCTGCCGGCCGCACGTCGAGCTCGACGCCGGTCGAGTTCCAGAACTCGGTGCTCGGGCGCACGAGGTCGCGATACTCCTCGGAGATCAGCGCCCAGATCCGCACGCCCTGGCCGTCGGCGTTCAGCTCGTAGCGGTCCACCTCACCCACGAGGATGTCGCGAAAGCGGATGTCGGAGCCTGTACCGAGGCCGCGCAGGTCGTCGGTCTGGAGGCCGATGCGCAGACCGTTGGGATACTTCGCGGTGAGCGGCGGCTTCTCGAGGGCGATGAACTCGAGGGTCGACTCGCCCTCGGGGATGCCTTCGTCGTTGAGCGGTGGCAGCTCCATGGTGATGTAGGAACCGGAGACCAACGTGTCGAGCCCCGAGATCCCGCCCGCACCCACGCGCGGCTTCTCGACCCAGAACTTCGCCTGGGTCGTCATGTAGGGCCAGGCGCCCGGCCCGAGCTGGGCTTTCACCTGCACGGTGTCGATGTCGCGAATGCCGACCTCGATCACCTCGCCGGCCTCGAGGCCGCGATAGCGAACCTTGGTCTTCGCGGCCTCGATGCCACCACCGTCCTTCAGGAGGATCGTGATCACGGGGCCCTGGTTCGCGCTGGTCTGCCACCAGATGATCGCACCGATCACCAGCGCGACCGCGGGGATCAACCAGACGATGGAGGGCCCGCGTCGCTCGACGACCTCGGCCTCACCCGCTTCGACGGTCGGCGTTCCGCCTTCGCTCATTCCTCTTCCTCCATCACATCCCAGATCAGCCTCGGATCGAAGCTCATGGATGCGAACATGGTGATGACGACCACTGCCCCGAAGCAGGTGGCGCCGAGGCCCGTTTCGATGGTGGCCACGTTTCCGAGTTTCACGAGCGCGACCAGGATCGAGATCATGAAGATGTCGATCATCGACCAGCGACCGACGGACTCGATGATGCGATACAGCAGCGTGCGATCGCGCGGCCGCCACTGCCAGCGGAGATGAACGCTGAGGAGCAGGAAGGTCAGGCCGGAGAGCTTCAACACCGGCACGAGCACGCTCGCGAAGAAGACGAGCAACGCGAGAGAGATCATCCCGCCGTGGGCTAGGTGGATTACACCCGAGAGGATCGTGTCCGCCTGGCCCTGACCGAACGAGATCACCGTCATGATCGGGAACAGATTGGCAGGGATGTAGAGGACGGCCGCCGTGAAGAGCAGCGCCGTGGTGCGCTGAAGGCTGTCGGGCTTGCGCGCGTGAACCGGGGCTTCGCAGCGAGGGCAGCGCAGTGACTGGCCGGGCTTCGCGTGGCGCTTGCGGACCACCATCCCGCAGGCGTGGCAGCCCATCAGACCCGCGGCCGAAGCCGTCATCGGGGCAGCGCTCATCGGGCGGCTCCGAGCTTCTTCCAGACGAGTGCCGGGTCGAGCGACGCGTTGGCCGCGGTCATGGTGACGATCAGGCCACAGAAGGACCAGAACGCGACACCCGGCGCAAGCGTCGCCATCTCCGACAGTTTCACGATCGCGACCAGCACGCCCAGCATGTAGACCTCGAGCATCCCCCACGGGCCGATGGCGAGGATCATGCGGAAGACCGGGCCGAAGTGACGCGCCGGCCGCTGCTCGAACCGCAAGGGCCCCAGGACGTAGAGCAGGCCGAAGATCTGCAAGGCCGGGAAGCCGATGCTCGTCATGAAGACCAGGATCCCGAGTTCCGGAAGGCCCTCGTCCCAGAGGACGATGGCGCCGCTCACGAGGTTCGACACCTGTTCACGCCCTTCGAGCCGGAAGGTCATGAAGGGGTAGACGTTTGCGAGGATGAACAGGACGAGGCCAGCGAACAGGAAGGCCAGGGTCCGGTCGATGCTGTCGTGTCGCGCCCGCTGGACGAGGCCGCCGCAGCGCGTGCAGCGCGCGATCGAGCCGGGCGGCAGCACGCGCTCGTGGAGAAGCGCGTCGCACTCGTGGCACGCGATGAAGGCGACGGTCTCGGTCGGGGTGGTGGCTGCCATGCTTCAGACGCCGATTCTAACAAGCGTTTTCCTGCATGGCCCCGTCGGCCCGGCTAGCCACGCTTGGCTTCGCGACCGAACAGGATCCCCGCCACGCGCCGTATCTGGATCTCGTCGCTGCCCTCGGTGATGCGATAGCGGCGATGGTGGCGATAGATGTGCTCGAAGGGCTTGTGCCGCGTGTAGCCGATGCCGCCGTGGGTCTGGATCGCTTGGTCGGCGGCGTCGCACACGAGCCGGTTCGCCCGGTAATTGCACATGGACACCTTCTGGGTGACGTCCATGTGGTGCCCGCGGTCCATCTCCCAGGCGGTCTTGTAGACGAGGTTCCGCACGAGCTCGGCTTCGGTATGGAGCTCGGCCAACGGAAACTGGATCGCCTGATTCAGCCAGAGCGGCTTGCCGAATACCTTGCGCTCGCGCGCGTAGCGCACACTCTCGTCGATGCAGAACTGGGCCGCGCCCACACCCGACGCCGCCTGCCGGATGCGATTCTCGTGCACGAACGTCTGTGCGAGCTGAAGCCCGCCCCCTTCCTCACCATAGAGTGAGGACGCCGGCACGCGGACGCCTTCGAAACTCACCTCGGGGTGGTCGCTCGGCATGTTGTACGTCCACCACATGAAGTCGACGGACACGCCCGGCGTTTCGGTGGGCACGAGGAAGCAGGTGATGCCACGGGCATCGCCCGGCTCGCCGGAGCTGCGGGCGAAGACCATGTTCCAGTTCGCATGGTGCATGCCGGTGTTGAAGCGCTTCTTCCCCTCGAGGATCCAGTCGTCGCCATCGCGGCGCGCCGTGGTTTCGAGCCAGGTCGCGTCGCTCCCGTGGTCGGGCTCGGTCAGGCCAAAGGCCACCTGGTGCGTGCCGGTGATCATGCCCGGCAAGAACTCCTTCTTCTGATCCTCGGTTCCAAACTTGAGCATCATGTGGACGCCCGGGAAGTTCCCGACGATGGAAGACTCGTTCTGCAGTTCGTTGTGGAGGCCCAGGCCCTTGGCGGCGAGGTGCTCGCGAATCACGGCCATGGCGAGGTTCGAGCCGTCCTGGCCGCCGAGCGCTTTGGGGAGCGAGTAGCGCAGGTGGCCCGCCGCATCGGCGCGGCGACGCATCTCGCGCAGCAGCTCTTCCCAGTCTGCGCGGGGCCGACCGTCGTTGTCCCAATCGGTGCGCGCGTTCTCGCGGCGGTGATCGAAGAAGCGGACGTTGTCGTCCTGGTCTTCGAGGGGTTTGATCTCGCGTTCGATGAAGTCGTCCAGCTCGGCCAGGGTGTCGCGGATTTCCTGCGGGATCTCGAAGTCCATCATGCCTCCTCGGGGAGGCGAGTGTCGCACGGGTCGGGGTGCGCCTGAAAGTGCGACTTCAGCCGGCGACGGCTTCGTAGAGCAGGGCGAGGAAACCCTGGACCTCGGCGATCGGGCCAGCGAGCAGGCTCATGCCGAGCAGCGCCGGCACCACCAGGATCGCGATCAAGGCGAAGGGACCGAGGACAGAGAACGAATCCCAGAACGGTCGCAGCCCGTCGGGGCAGAGGCCGTCGACGATGCGGCTCCCGTCCAGGGGTGGGACCGGAATCAGGTTGAATGCCCCGAGTACGAGATTGACGAGCGCCATCCACTCGAGGAGCTGCCAGAACGCGCCGGCGGTGGCGGGGGCCGAGGGGTCGAGGCGCGCCCAGACGCCGAGGCCCAACGTGGCGGCGATCGCCAGCAGGAGGTTCGAGATCGGCCAGGCAGCCGCGGTCAGGACGACGCCGGTCTCGAACGAGGCGCGCATGCGCGCGGGGTTCACGGGGACGGGCTTCGCCCAGCCGAAGGGCACGCCCAACAAGGGGAGGAGCAGCCCGACGGGGTCGATGTGTTCGACCGGGTTCAGGGTCAGGCGGCCTTCGCGCGCGGCCGTGTCGTCGCCGAGCTGGAACGCGCACCAGGCGTGGGCGAACTCGTGGATCGTGAGCGAGAGCACCACGGGCACGAGGAAGAGCACGCGGGAGACGAGCCACGCGTCGCCGAAGAAATCCAAGGCCTAGGCCAGGTCGGGGGTGTTGCCGGACCAGGGGTCGGAGGTGAACTCGTCGACGGACTCGGTTCCGTCGAGGGCCTCGATGGACTGGATCTGACCCTTGCCGAGGACCAGGGCTTCTTCCTGGCCCGCCGTGCGAACCTTGATGAAGTTGGCGTCGGCCCAGACGAGCTCGCCCTCGATGATCGTGAATCCGGCGAGGGTCACGCGCACGAGCGCCTTGCCGACGGCCTGAGCCAGCTGGGTCGTCGCCTCCGCCAGCAGGGAATCCACGGCATCAAAGCGCTGCTCTTCAGAGAGCCCGGGTTCGAGCGCCCGCTCGAAGTCGATCTGGATGAGCTCCACCGGTCCGTCGTCGGTCTCCTTGCGCGAACGACGCACCGCCAGCAGGCCGGCTTCGTTCACCAGGTTCTCGAGGGCGGCGCCACTCCACTCCGAGCAACGCTCGGCGATCGACTCCAGAGTGACGTCTTCGGAGATGGCCTTGTTGCGGCAGTGGATCCGAAGCACGTCGAGGCGCTGGCTCCGTGAGAGCGAGTCGATGCGAAGGCGGCGATCGAAGCGGCCCGGGCGCAGCAGGGCGGGGTCGAGGATGTCGCTGCGGTTGGTCGCGGCGATCACCACGACCCGGTCCGAGACCTCGAAGCCGTCCAGGCAGACGAGGATCTGGTTCAAGGTCTGCTCGCGCTCGTCGTGCCCGGCACCGATGCCCGAGCCCCGCTTACGACCGACCGCATCGAGCTCGTCGATGAAGATGACGGCGGGTGAAGTCTTGGCGGCGGTCTCGAACATGTCGCGCACGCGCGCGGCGCCGACCCCGACGAAGAGCTCCACGAATTCCGATGCGGGCACCCAGTAGAACTGCGCGTCGGTCTCGCCCGCCACGGCCCGAGCCAGCAGCGTCTTCCCGCAGCCCGGCGGCCCTTCGAGCAACACGCCACGGGGGAGCCGCACACCCGCGCTGGCCCAGCGCTCGGGGACGCGCAGAAAGTCGACAAGATCCTGAAGCTGCTCCTTGGCTTCCACGCAGCCACCGACGTCGGAGAAGCGCACGGACATGCTCTCGCCGAGCAGACGGGCGCGGCTCTTACGGATCTCCATGAGGTTCATGTGGCCGGCGCCGTTCTTCTTCAGGAAGTACCCGAAGAGGCCCAGCAGCAGGATCAGGGGGACGCCCACGAGCAGGATCGTGCGCAGAGTGTTCTCGGGTGGGCCCCATGCGATCCGGATGCCCGCGGCGGAGAGGCTCTGCGAGAGTTCTTCGGTGACGACGCCGAGCGTGACGTATTGGCTGTCGTCCCAGCGCGTCACGGTGATCTCGTTGTTGTCGATGCGGACTTCCGCGACGCCGCCCGCTTCCATCTCATGCAGGAGCAGCGAAAAGTCTTCGCGAGCCAGGGGCTCCGGGTTCGCCAGATGGAACAGCAGGGCAAAGGCGCCCACGAACGCCACCCACACGGGGGCCGTCTTCCACTTCTTCACGCCGTCCCATCCCTTCTTGCTCCCGGAGGAATCGGCTGGACGACGGTTCGGCTTCAGCCGCGGCGGGCTCGTGGGGGATCCATGAATCGGCAACTTACAGTCATAACTAGCTGATTCTATGAGCTTCTTCCGGGAGCGCGGTAGCCAATCCCCAGGCTCATGATTCGCTGGATCAGGCGCGGGTAGGGAAGCCCGGCGAGCCCGCCAGCCAGGGCGAAGTCTTCGTCGTCGGTGAGGTCGGGGTTGGGGTTGGCCTCGATCACGTGGACGCGGCCGTCGTCCGAGAGGCGCAGGTCGAGCCGTGCGTAGCCGGAGAGGTTGAGCGCGCGGAAGCTGCGCCGTGCGATGCGGCCGATGCGCGCGCGCACCTCGTCGGGCAGGTCCGCCGCCCCGGTCGTGACGCCGAGCTTCTTCTGGTAGGCACGGTCCCACTTCACGCGTTCGGTAGCGATGGGCCTCGTGCCGTCGGGCAGGTGGGCGAAAGAGAGCTCCCAGACCGGAAAGACCTGGAGGCGGTCGTTGCCGAGCAGGCCCACGGTCAACTCGCGGCCCTCGACGTACTGCTCGGCGATGGCGCCGCTGCCGACGTTGCGGTGCACGAACTCGACCCGCTCGGCGAGTGCCGCATCGTCGCGCACGATCGAAGCCTGCGAGACACCGCGCGACGCCTCCTCGTCCAGCGACTTCACGATCATCGGGTACGGGACACGCTTCGGGACGCGGATCTTCCGGCCCTCGGGAAAGTCGAAGAACGCGGGTGTTCCGATGCGGTGGTAGCGGAGGATCTTCTTCGAGAGCGCCTTGTCGCGCGCGAGGGTGAGGCCGCGCGGGTTGCAGCCCGTGTAGGGCACGCCGAGCAGCTCGAGATAGCTCGCCACGTGGACGGCGAAGGCTCCGACGTCGCGCAGCTCGACCAGTTGGTTGAAGACGACGTGGGGCTCGAAGCCCTCTACGCAGTGTCGGATGGGAAGCACGTCGTCGGAGACGCCGAGCACTTGGACCTCGTGGCCCAGACCGCGCAGGGCGTTCGCCACGTCGTACTCGGCCTGCCAGTCGTAGATCGCATCGGAGTCATAGCCCTCCCGCGAGTTCGGGGGGACGAGATCCGAGTGACAGAGCAGCAGCACTCGCAGCTTCTTCAACGGTGGTACTCCCGGAACGTCCCGCGGATGTGCCGCATGGTGTGCATCGTGAGGACGATGGCGGCGTCCTGGACCGTCTCGCGCTCGGAGTAGTAGAGGCGCAGGTTGAGCTCGCGAGCACGCAGGATCATCCCCTGCAGCACCTCGTCGATGACGAACGGGTACTGCCCGGTCCAATTCGCCACGCGGGAGCGCAGCTCGCGGCGCCACTCGCGCAACACGGCCGCCGCGGCGCGGCGGCGCGCGAAGGCCGGGTCGTTGGAGAAGAGCTGCAACAGCTCGCGATCGTAGACGGAGCGATCGACGTCTCCGTAGAAGGCCTTCTTCTCCTCGTAGTACTCGCGCAAGGTCATCTTCAGCTTGCCGATCGCGTCGGGCCGGGCGCGCGTGCGCATGCGGGCCGGCTTCGCGCCGACCTCCTCCATCAGCTCGTCCACGAACCAGAGTTTCTTGAGCGCCGCCGGCCACTCGGCGTACTGCGCGCGCCAACGTTCGCCGGGGCGCAGCCACACGGCGAAGGTCTCGGCGAAGTCTTCGACGGGGTGACTCTGGGCATACCAGTGGTCGATGTTGAGTACGTGCTCGCGGCTCTCGGGGTCGGGGACGTAGCTCCAGCGGTAGGGGTCGCTCGCCTTGCCGAAGTGTTCGCGCCAGCGTTTCCGCCAATGGAGGCGGTATGCGTTGTCGAGGGCGTGGGCTGTCTCGTGGCGCAGGAGCTTCATGCAGTCGTCGTGGTTTCCGCCCTCGACGGCGTACATCTGTCGGCGTTCGAGGTGGGCGAGCCGCGGGTGGGCGAGGTAGAACGGCACGGCGAACCCGGTGTGGCCGTCGGGCGTGAACCAGTCGGTCGAGAGCCAGATGTAGGGGCGAAAGCGAAGCCCGGCTCGGGCCAGTTCGTCGTGGAGGCTCGCGATCCGGGCCGCCAGCGCCGTGCCCTCGATCCCGACGCCGAGGTCGCAGAGGCGAATGTCCAAGAGCCGGTCGTCAGACTCGCGGACCCACGGGGTCTGTGCGGCGGGCGAGTCTCGGGCGGGCATGGGCGAAAGCTAGCTGGCCGTCCGTGCCGCGTGTAGGCCCATCGCGCGGCTGCGGCCGGGCTATCATGCGGGCCGATTTCCGGGTCCCCAAGGAGTCAGCGTGATCCTCGAAGGCAAGACGGTAGTGGTTTCGGGCGTCGGCCCGGGCCTCGGGCGCGAGGTGGCGGCCTGCGCCCTGCGCGACGGGGCGAACGTGGTCGTGGCGGCGCGCACCGAGAGCAAGCTCGCGAGTGTCGCCAAGGAGCTCGACCCGTCGGGCGAGCGCGTGCTGGCCCACGCGGCAGACATCACCGATTACGCGACCTGCGAGGCGTTGATGCAGGCCACGGTGGATCGCTTCGGAGCGCTCGACGCCGTCGTGAACGTCGCCGCCCTCGACACCCTCTTTGGCACGCTCGAGAGCACGAGCGACGACGATTGGCGCCGCTCCCTCGAGATGAACATCCTCGGCACCATGCACGTGGCCCGCTCGGCCACGCCACACCTCGAAGCGAGCGGCGGCGGCGCAATCGTGCTGATCGGAAGCCAGGCCATGTGGCTCCCGCCCAAGATGCCCCAGATGGCCTACGGCGCAGCCAAGGGTGCGATCCTCTCGGCCATGTACCCGATGGCCAACGAACTCGGCCCGAAGAAGATCCGCGTCAACATGGTCATCCCCACCTGGATGTGGGGCCCGCCCGTCGAGATGTACATGAACTGGCAGGCCAAGGAGCGCGACATCAGCGTCGACGAAGCGATGGCCGAGGTCGTCGACAACATGCCGCTCGGCGAGATGCCGGCCGACGAAGACGTGGCCGAAGCCGTCGTCTTCTTCTGTTCCGACCGCTCCCGCATGATCACCGGCGAGACCCTCATGGTGAACGCCGGCGAACTCTACCGCGACTGATCCGCGACCAAAGCGAACTCCACCGCGACTGATCCGCGACCAAAGCGAACTCCACCGCGACTGATCCGCGACCAAAGCGAACTCCACCGCGACTGATCCGCGATCAGAGGTTCGGCATCACCTGCTCGGCGAAGAGCTTCAGGCTCTTCCAGCCCTCTTCGGGCGGCGTCCCGCCGCAGAGCGGGTAGAGGATGAAGGGGGTGAGGGCGCCGCCGGCCTTCGCCATCTCGACGCACTCCTCCGGGGTGCGGATGGCGTACTGCCCCTCGGCGCGTAGCTCTTCCACCGTCGTGGCGTCGGAGTGGACTGCGGATCGTTGGCTCGCGGGCTGCCAGCTCGCATAGGCCATGGCGTCGTGGAGCAGATGCTTCCCGACCTCGGCCCAGCTCCGGTCCGGGTCCTCCGACACCACCATCAGCTCCGCCTTCCCCGGCCCGAGAATGATCGGCGCAATGCCCTTCTCTTCGCAGAGCTGCTTGTAGAGTTCGAACGCCTCCGGGTGGTTTGCGCCAGGCTGGAAGGGCAGCCCGAAGCGGGCGGCGCGACGGGCCGCGTTCTTGCCCATGCCGCCGACGAAGACGGGCGGGTGCGGCTGCGTGCCCGGGGTGGGTGAAAGCCGGATGGTGCGACCCTGCCACTCGAAGGGCTCGCCACTCCACGCTTTCTGCAACGCTTCGAGACACTCGTCGAAGAGCTTCCCGCGGCCGGCCCAATCCTTGCCGAACATCGCATACTCCTCGGGCCGATAGCCAAGGCCCGCCGTGATCCCGACTCGCCCCCCGCTCGCGAGGTCGAGCACAGCGAGGTCTTCTGCGACGCGGATCGGATCGTGCAACGGCAGCAGCAGCGCCGCCACACCGACGCGGATCTTCCGCGTCCGGCCGAGGACACAGCCCGCGAAGGCGAGGGGCGCCGGCAGATAGCCGTCGTCGGTGCCGTGGTGTTCCGAGAGCACGACGGAGTCGAAGCCGTGCTCGTCGCAGTACTCCGCCATGTCGAGGGCCGCGGCGTAGAGCTCCTGTTTGCTGGCGGGCGAGAAGTCGGGCGCTCTCATGTCGAGACGCAGCATGTTGATGGCCATGGTGTCCTTTCAGCGGGCGGCGGCGTGGCGGCCCGAAACGAGGGGCAGATCGAGGTAGGTCTTGATGCCGGGCCCCGCAGCGCAGACGTAGGGGATGGCGTTCACGCAGTGGTTCGCCGTGGCGACGATGCCCGGGTTCGGGTTCTGGACGGCGCCCTGCACCTCGGGGTGGATGCCATGGAAGGTCATCGACACCGACGGGTCACCCTCCACCTCGACCTCGAAGCGTTCACCGTCGAGGCGCCAGGGCGGGTCGAGATGCTCCTCGCCCATGAGCCAGTTCGTGCGGACCGTGACGACGGGCTCGCCGTCGCGAGTGCCCTGCCAGGTGAAGCGTTGCGCCGCGACGGTGCCGGCCTCGATGGCGCCCACCGGGGTGTCGAGCGCCTGGGTGGCCACGGCCATCTCGTGGTTCGTGCGTTTCTCCGCGTCGAGTTCGATTCCGAGGGAGGCCGCCACCATGTCGATCGACTGGCAGAACCCGCCGCCGAGGATCTGGATCATCGGGCTCGCCGCGGCCTCCTCGGGCGTCTTCCCGAAGAGCATGACCTCGCGCACGACGAAGGGCGCGGCGTAGCTTCGGATGTCCGAGAACTCCTCGGCACGCACGTGGCGCACGTTTCGGGTGAGCGCCGAGACCATCAAGGGGAAGCGTTCGGTGATCCCACCCGGGTGGATGCCCGTGCCGTGGAGCGTGACGCCGGACTTCTGGCAGGCCGCTTCGAGCTTCGAGACATCGCTGCTCGCAAAGGGAAAGAACCAACCCAAGGGTGTGACGACGTTCTTGCCCGAGGCGAGGATGCGAAGCACCTCTTCTTCTTGCCCCATCACCGGGCTGTAGAGGACGCAGTCCGCATCGGTCGCAAGCAACGCGTCGGCGTCGCGTGTAGCGCGGACGCCCACAGGCCCGAGCCCACAGATCTCGCCCGCGTCCTTGCCGTCTTTGGCCTCGGAGTGAACCCAGCACCCGACGAGTTCGAGCTCCGGATGGGCGAGCACCCCTTCGATGGCGGCGCGGCCCACACCGCCGGTCGCCCACTGGATCACGCGAAGCCTCATGCGGCCCTCCGATGGCCTAGAGCGGCGGAGTCGGGACGGTGAACGCCGGCGACTCGGTGCCGCCGTCGACCTCGATGATCTTGCCCGTCACCCACGAGGCGGCCGGCGAGCCCAGATAGAGCGCGCACGCGGCGATGTCTTCCACGCGGCCGATCCGCTTCATGGGAGTCCGATCCTCGAGCTGCTTGCGGATGGCGTCGTTGGTGAGGACGGTCTCCAGCGCCTCGGTCGCAACGCCGCCACTCGCGATGGCGTTGACGCGAACCTTCGGCGCCCACTCTGAGGCGAGCTGCCGGGTCATGAAGTTGAGGGCCATCTTCGCCGTGCCGTAGGCGACGAAGGAAGGCTGCACGAGGCCCCCGGCGCGCGACGAGATGTTGACGATGGCGCCCGCGCCCGCCGTCTCGACCATGCGCGGCACGCACAGCTTCGCGAGCACGAAGGCCTGTGTGACGTTGAAGTGGAAAGCGGCCTCGAAGTTTCGTTCCGAGACGTTGAGCGCAGGCTTGGGCGGCCAACCTCCGGCGTTGTTCACGAGCAGGTCGAGGCGATCGAATTCGGTGGCGGCAGCGCCCACCAAGGCTTCGAGGTCCTCGCTCTTTGTCACGTCGCACCGAACGGCGAGTGCGCGACGACCGCGCTCACGCACGCCGGCCGCGGTCGCCTCGACGTCCTCGAGAGTTCTCGCGGCACAGACGACGTGGGCTCCCGCGTCCGCATAGGCCAGGGCGATCGCCCGGCCGATGCCTTTGCCGGCACCGGTGACGATCGCGACGCGGTCCTCGATGCGGAACAGATCCAGGATCATTCGGGCCCTTTCGCCGGAAGCGCCCATCATGCGACAGCCCGCCCAGCTTGGCACGTTTTTAGAACGTGTTCCATTCGACATGTGGAACCGCGACGCGGCGGAGGCTGGAGCCGACCCCTCAACTATTCGTTTCTATGACGCTTTTCATCGGGTCGAGAGCTTCACCCCTATAGTTGACTCCGTAAATTTACGATGTACGATATTGGCCATGCCCCGCTCCCTCAGTGCCGAAGAAGTCGAGAGCTTCCGAAGCGAACTGTGCCGCGTCGCCACGCGCCAGTTCGCCGAGGCTGGCTACGACGGCGTGACCCTGCGCGGCCTCGCCAACGAGCTGGGGGTTAGCCCGATGACCCCCTACCGATACTTCGAGAACAAGGAAGCCATCTTCGAGTCCGTCCGCGCGTCGGCCTTCGATCGCTTCGGCGACCACACGACGCGGACACGCGAGGCGACCAACGCGTTGCCGCCCATCGAGCAGCTTCGTGCGATGGGCAAGTCCTATGTCGAGTTCGCCATCGCGGAGCCCCACGACTACCGGATCATGTTCGAAGTCGATCACCTGATGCCGAACGATGACGCCTTCATAGAGGAGCGCCGCGCTCGTTGCTGGGATCAGATCCTCGCGGTGACCCGCCGCTGCATCGCGGAGGGCGCCATGGACGGCGACCCGCTGCTCATCGCACACCTTTGTTGGGTGACCCTCCACGGCCTCGTCACTCTCCACCTCTCGGGCAAGCTCCAGGTCGGCTTCACGCTGGAAGAGCTGCTCGAACCCACCCTTCAAACGATCCTGCGCGGCGCTGCGCCCACGCCGTCCGCTGTAGGAGAAGCCCGATGAAGCGAACCACCCGCCTCCTGATCGCGTGCACGCCCGTGCTCGCCGTGGCGGCCCTCTGGGCCGCTGGCAACTCGCCGGCCGAGGCCACCGCCGAAGCTCCGGCCCCGCTCGCCCCGGCGGTCCTGCCGGTGACGGTGTTGGAGGCGCGCGAAGCCGACACCTATGAAGTGGCGACCCGCTACGCCGGGCGCGTCGTCAGCCGCCGCACCAGCGAACTCGGGTTCGACCGCAGCGGACGCTTGATCTCAATCGAGGTCGATGAAGGCGACCGCGTCGAGACGGGCCAGCGCCTTGCGGGGCTCGATGTCCGCGAACTCGAAGCACGCCGGCACGAACTCGACGCCCAGGTGGATGCGGCCCAGGCCCGCGTGACGGAGATCGAAGCGCGGCTGGCCCTCGCCAAGGTCACGACCCAACGCCGACGTCAGCTGCTCGAACGCGACACCATTTCGGCCCAGCTCTTCGATGAATCCCGCTATGCGGAGCAGGGCGTGGCGGCATCTCTCGCCGCGGCCCAGGCCGACATCGCGGCCGCCAAGAGCGCGCGGCACAGCATCGACGTGGCCCTCGACCTCTCCACCCTGGCAGCTCCCTACGCGGGCAGCATCGTGGCGCGGCTGGCCGACGAAGGCAGCGTCGTCAGCCCCGGCCAACGCATCCTGACCCTGGTCGAAGACGGCGTCCTCGAAGTGCGGGTCGGCCTGCCGCCCGAAGTCGCACGAAGCCTCGAGCCCGGGACCGAACACGCCATCGAGATCGACGGCCGCATGCACCCGGCGAAGCTCCACGCCTTGCTCGACACCGTCGAGACCGACACCCGCACGGTGACGGCGCTCTTCCGCTTTGCCGAGCGCCCGATGGGAGTGCTGGATGGTGAGCTCGCCCGCGTCGCCGTCGTCACGCAAACCCCGACCCGCGGCTTCTGGCTCCCGATCACGGCCCTCACCGAGAGCCGGCGTGGCCTGTGGTCGGCCTACGTCGTGGAAGAGGCGAACGGCCGGCTCACCGTCGGCCGTCGCGAACTCGAAGTGATCCACGCAGAGTCCGACCGCGTCTTCGTACGCGGAACGCTGCGCGGCGGCGAACGGGTCGTGGCGACGGGCCTCCATCGCCTCGTGCCCGGCCAGCAGGTCCGCCTGAACACCGACCCGATCGGGAAACGCGTCCGCCTCGACTCCGACCCCACCGCGCCCTCCGCTTTGAACTAGGAGGCTGCCATGTGGAGCAACGCGTTCTACCGCAATCCGCGGCTGACGGTCCTGTTCCTCGGCCTGGTGGCCGTCGCCGGCCTCTCCGCACTCCAGAGCCTGGCGCGGCAGGAAGACCCGACCATGGCGCGGCGCTTCGCCAGCGTGCGGACGGTCTTTCCCGGCGCGAGCGCACTGCGTGTCGAGAGCCTCGTCACGGATAAACTCGAAGCCGAGCTGCGCGAACTGCACGAGATCCGCGAGATCGATTCCGACTCGCGCACGGGGATCTCATCGCTGCATATCGAACTCGAAGCCCGATACAACGAAGAGGACGTGGACGAGATCTGGTCCAAGGTCCGTGACCGCATCGAGCAGGCGCGCGGCGAGTTCCCGCCCGGCGTGGGTGCGCCGGACTTCCGCGACCAGACCTCCACCGCCATCACCTTGCTGGTGGGCTTCACCTGGGAGCAAGACGGGGCCCCGCAGTTGGGGATCCTGACCCGCCTGGCCGAAGAACTCGAGAACCGGCTGCGCAACGTTCCGGGCACCAAGGAGACCGATCTCTACGGCGAAGCCGAAGAAGAGATCCGCGCGAAGCCGAAGAAGAGATCCGCGTGACCGTCGACCCGGACGTCCTCGCCTCGGTCGGGCTGACCGCGCGCGCGGTGTCCGACGCCGTCGGCCGTGCCGACTCGAAGGTGCCCGCCGGGCAGCTCCGCAACGCTCGCAACGATCTGCTGATCGAAGTGGGCGGCGAGCTCGACTCGCTCGCGCGAATCCGAGACGTGCCCTTGCGCGAGGCTGCAGGCGGGCGCCTGCTGCGCGTGGGCGACATCGCGAGCGTCGAGAAGGCGGTGCGTGAGCCCGCACACACCGAGGCCTGGCTCGGTGGCTCCCGCGGCGTGGCCGTGTCGGCCACGATGGAGTCGAACCGACGTGTCGACCGCTGGGCCAGCCAGGCCCGCGACGTGATCGCGGAGTTCGGAGAGAGCATCCCGCAGGGCATCGGATACGCAATCGTCTTCGACCAGAGCGGCTACACCGAAGATCGCCTGGGGACGCTCGTCGGGAACCTGCTGCTGGGCACGGCGATCGTCGTGACGATCCTCTTCTTCCTGATGGGCCTGCGTTCGGCACTGATCGTGGGCTCGGCTCTGCCGATCACCGTCCTCATGGTTCTGGCCGAGCTGAACCTGCTCGGTGTCCCGCTCCATCAGATGTCGATCACCGGGATCATCATTTCCCTGGGCCTGCTCATCGACAACGCGATCGTGGTCGTGGACGAGTACAACCTGCGCGTGCGCCGCGGCGTGACGAGGCCAGAAGCGGTGTCAGCGACGGTGAAGCACCTGCTCGTGCCCCTCACCGCATCGACCCTCACGACGATCCTCGCCTTTCTCCCGATCGTGCTGATGCCGGGCGGCGCGGGCGAATTCGTGGGGCCGATCTCGATCGGCGTCGGGCTCGCTGTCGGAAGCTCCTTCGTCGTATCGATGACCGTGATCCCGGCGATCGCGGCGTTCATGACGAGCCGCCGCAACCTCGATCGCGTGCGCGAGGACCGACGCGGACCGTTCTGGAAGGACGGCTTCTCGAGCGAGCGGTGGGCCCATGCGTGGAGCCGGACCCTCGACTTCGTGCTCGCCCGACCGTGGGTCGGGATTGCAGTCTCCTTGGTGTTGCCCGTGGCCGGCTTCGTCGCAGCCACCACACTCGGGGAACAGTTCTTCCCTCCGAACGATCGAAACCAATTCCAGATCCAGCTCGTCCTGCCCTCTCAGACCTCGGCCGCCGAGACACGCCGCAACGTCGAGCGTGCGCGCACCCTGGTCCATGCGCACGAGGAGGTGGTCGAAAGTCACTGGTTCGTTGGCGACTCGGCCCCGCGCATCTACTACAACATGTTCGCGAACGAGGAAGGCATCTCGAGTTTTGCCGGGGCCTTCGTCACGACGGACTCGCCGGACGCCACGCGGAGCCTCCTCCCCCTACTCCAGCGCGAGCTGATCGAGGCCTTCCCGAACGCGCGGGCCATCGCGCTGCCCTTCGAACAGGGCCCACCCTTCGATGCCCCCATCGAGGCGCGCATCGTCGGGCCCGACCTCGACGAACTGCGGCGCCTCGGCGACGAGGTTCGCGGCATCCTGGCCCAGACCTCCGAGGTCACCTATACGGCCGCCAAGATCGCCGGCGGCGAGCCCAAGTTGATGGTGCGCGCCGATGAGGTGCAAGCGCGCCTGGCCGGGCTCCAGCTATCGGACATCGCCGATCAGTTGAATGCGAGCCTCGAAGGGGCCGAGGGCGGCTCCGTCCTCGAACGCACCGAGGACATCCCTGTGCGGGTCCGAGTGCGCGGCTCGCACCGCGCCGACCTGCGGGAGATCGCAGCCGGCAACGTGATCGGCAGCGCCGCAAGGTTGGACCCCCGAGGTGTCGCCGGCGTGCCACTCTCGGCCATGAGCACGATCGACCTGGTGCCGGAACTCTCGGCCATCACCCGAGTGAACGGCGAACGCTCGAACACGGTCCAGGCCTTTCTCGTTCCCTACACCCTGATCGCCGAGTCGTTGCTCGACTTCCGACGACGACTCGACGACTCGGATTTCACGCTGCCCGAGGGCTACCGCCTCGAATTCGGTGGCGAGAGCGAGCAGCGAAGTGAGGCCATGGGAGACCTGATGGCCTTCGCCCTGCCGCTGTTGGTGATCATGGCGGGCACGATCATCCTCTCGTTCAATTCGTTCCGCCTCGCCGGGGTGATCGGTGCGGTCGCGTTCCTCTCCATCGGCCTTGCGATGCTCGGGGTCTGGACGTTCGGCCATCCGATGGGCTTCCTCGCCATCATCGGCGCGATGGGCCTGGTGGGGCTCGCCATCAACGACAGCATCGTGGTGTTGAACGCCCTGCGGTCGGACACGGGCGCCCAGGCCGGGAAGCTCGATGACACGCGGGACGTCGTGGTCGAGGCGACGCGACACATCCTGGCAACGACCCTCACGACGATCGGCGGGTTCACACCGTTGATCCTCTTCGGCGGACGGTTCTGGCCGCCGTTGGCCACGGCCATTGCGGGCGGCGTGCTCGGCGCTTCGATCCTGGCGCTCTTCTTCGTCCCATGCGTCTTCGTTCGCTCCCGCCAGCGGGAGCAGCGACGCGCCACGTCGCGCGTGGCCCGTGCGGCGAAGACGCGGAGTTTGCGGGAGGTGAAGGCCGCGCGGCCAGCCGTCGCCGAGCGCCGCGCCAGCTGACCTCGCACCACCTCACCCGAATCCGACACCCATCGCAGCGCGGCGATGGTACCCTCCGCAGGTGGGCGTGAGCCCGCTGAAGGAGGGACTCTTGGCACCCATGCGTTCGGCACTCTCAATGTCCGCACTGACCTTCGTGTTGGTTCTCGGCGGCGGGGCCCCGGCCCTCGCGGCCGAAGACGCCGTCCACATCAAGTATCGCCAGAAGGTGATGACCGGTGTGGGCGCCGACATGGGCGCAATCTCCGACATCCTCAAGAACGGCCTTCCCTATACCGCCGCCATCGCACTCCATGCCGACCGGCTCGGTGACTCGGCGGCGCTCATCCCGACCGCCTTCTCGAAGAACGTGTCGACCGGGGCCACGGACGCGAAGCCGGAGATCTGGCAGAAGGCCGACGAGTTCGAGCGCGCGATCCAGGCGCTCGAAGACGCCGCCGACGACCTCGAAGAAGCGGCCGACGACGAAGAACCGGCCGCCATCGCGAAGGCCTTCAAAACATTGGGCAAGGCCTGCGGCGGTTGCCACGACACCTTCCGCAAGCCCAAGGAAGAGTCCTACAAGAACCAGTGAGTGGGCGCCTCGGGCCCATGGCTCGCGCGTTCGGAGCTGCGCTTGCGTGGTTGGGCCTCGCCGGTGCGGCAACGGCTCAAACGGCCACGCTTCCAGCATCGATCGGGCGCGGCGAAGCCGTGTTGCGAGCCGCCGGGGGCTGCACCTGCCACACCAACTATCCCGGCGAAGGCGACGACGCGCCCGAGCTCGCGGGCGGCCGCGGCCTCGAGACCCCCTTCGGCACGTTCTACAGCACCAACATCACGCCCCACCGGAAGACCGGCATCGGCACCTGGAGCGACGCCGACTTTCTGCGCGCCATGACCGAAGGCCGAGCGCCCGATCGGTCGCACTACTTCCCGGTGTTTCCCTACCCGGCCTTCTCGAACATGACGCGGCGAGACCTGCTCGACCTGAAGGCGTATCTCTTTTCGTTGACGCCTGTCGAACGCGAGAACCTGCCGCCCGACGCGCTTCCGCCCTTCCGGCTGCGTGCAGCGGTCGCGGGTTGGAAGCTGCTGAACTTTCGACCGGGGAGCTTCGAAGCCGATGCAGCCCAGAGCCCCGCGTGGAACCGCGGCGCCTACCTCGTGAACGGCCCGGCCCACTGTGGCGAGTGTCATACGCCGCGCACCTTGTCGGGCGGGCTCGATCGGTCGCGCTGGCTCGCGGGCTCCGCCGAGGGACCCGAGGGCGAGCTCGCCGCGAACATCACGCCTGACCGGCGAACGGGCATCGGTGAATGGTCCGCCACGGACCTGGCTTGGTACCTCGAGACGGGCATCAAGCCCGACGGCGACGACACCCAGGGGTTGATGGCCGAGGTGATCGAGCACGGCTACGCCCACGTGGACGCCGCCGATCGAAGGGCAATCGCCGAGTATCTGCTCTCGCTTCCCCCGATCGAGCACGAAATGAAGGCTCCCGACGCCGGCAAGTGAAAGGCAAGCCTGGAAGCCGAGCTTCCAAGCTTGCCGGGCGAACCCCATTCAGCGACGAATCAGCAGGCTCCGCGACGGCTTCGCGGCGGAGGTACTCGACGGCTGCACGTCGACGTCGGCCCCGGCGCCGCTCCGTGTCCACGATCACAGGCTGTGATCGCGCTCACGCCGTCTGCACACGGGCACACTCCTTGCTCTCCTCTCTGCCGAAACGGCTGTTCAAGGAGTGGAGATTCATGCCGTACGCATTTCAGGTCTCGCGGGTCGCCCGGCGGGTCTGCATCCGCGCCGAGGGGCGGATCGACCTTCACGCCACCCTCGAGGCGGGCTATCGGCTCGCAGGCGATGGCCGGCTCGGAGAGAACTTCCACGTCCTCGTCGACCTTAGGGGTTCGAGCTGGAAGCTGAGCCCCGACGAAGCGATGGACCTCGCGAACGCGGTGGCGCAGATCCCGCGGCGCGACGGCCGGATCGCCTTGCTCGTGGGAACACAGGCGCTCAACGGCGCGCGAACGTTCTGTTCCCTGGCAGAGGTGTATGGGCTGCACGTCCAGCCGTTCGACCGGACGCGCGAAGCACATCGCTGGCTGTCGATCCGCCCTCGCCCCTGCTGAGTGGTTAGCCGCCGGCGATGGCGGCAAAGCAGTAGCCACCCCACGCCCTGTCGAAGGGTGTCGAAGGGGACGGTTCTGTTTGATGACGAAGCGTTTCGTCATCAAACAGAACCGTCCCCTTCGACAGTCCCCTTCGACAGGGGTTAGCCGCCGGCGACGGCGGGGAAGCAGTCGATCTCCTGGCTTTCGCGGAGCGGCGTCTTCAGGCCTTCGGGCAGGAAGCGGACGGCGCGGCCGTCGACGAAGAGGTTGGCTCGCTTCGAGAGGCCACCGTCGGGGCGGATCAGGTGCTCGTGAAGCTCGGGCCAACGCGTGACGATGGCGTCGAGCAGATCGCCCGCGCTCGCGCCCTCCGTCACCGCGACATCCGCGTGCTTGCCGCCCACGATCGGGCGGAACGTGGCGTAGAACCGAACGCGGACCTCGGGCATGCCCGACCCTAGACGATCTCTAGCTCACGCAGTTTCGAGGCGGGGACGACCCCGTCTTCCCAACCCCGCGCGGCGTAATACTCGGCGAGCATCGAGCTGAGTTCCGAGACGTGGCCCTCCGAACCGGGCTGCGTCGAGGGCTCTTCGGTGAAGCGCGCCGGCAAGGTGTCCGAGCCCGCCCCGAACCCCGCCCGGTTGTTGTAGAGCCGCTCCAGGTTGTAGATGCGCTCCCCCGCGGTCATCACGTCGTCGGCGGTGAACTCGACCCCCATGGCAGTCGAATACTGGGCCGCGTAGTGCCCAGCGTCTTCGGCGAATGCGCTGAACTTGCAGAAGTCGAGGCTGTCGGAAAACGCGTGGAGATCCTGGAAGATCTTCACCAGCTCACCCTTGCCCTTCCACTCGAGCGGGTCGAGCGGCTCGCCCTCGCCCGGTGCCACACCGAGTTCCGCCGCGGCGACATAGGCGCGCAGATGACAAGCGCCACGGTTGCTCGTGGCGTAGCCGAGGCCCATCCCCTTCAGGCCGCGCGGGTCGTAGGCCGGCACCGCCTGGCCCTTCACCGCCATGGCGATCTCCGGGTGCCCGAGCTTCGTGGCGGCGAGCGTGGTGCCCTCGGCCAGCAAGTCGCCCTCGCCCTCGCGCAGGCCGATGGCATCCGCCATGGCAACCATCGCCGCGGTGTCGCCCCAGGCGAGCCCACCCGCACCGCTCGGCAGCCAACCGCGCTCGGTGGCCTCCATGTACATCGACAACACGTTGCCGAGTTCGATCGGGTCCATCCCGAGGTCGTTGGACTGATCGATCAGCTTGGCAATGGAGTTGACGTCGTCGTTTTCGCAGTTCGATCCGAACGACCATGCCGGCTCGTACTCGACGCTCTCCATGCGGAGGCCCTTCCACGGGCCTTCGGTGACCTCGACCTCCTTCTTGCACGCCACCGGGCAGGCGTGGCAGGTGGGGTCGCCTACCAGGATCGTCTCCTGCACACGCTCGCCGCTGATGGCTTCGGCGCGGTCGCCGAAGCTCGTCGTCTGGCTGTTGCGCGTGCCGAGAGCGCCGATCCGGTTCGTGACGTTCATCAGCACGTTCGTGCCGTAGACGGAGAGGCCACCCTTCTTCGGGCTGGTGATGTTGACTTCGTCGCGGATGACGTCGAGCGCGTCGCGGCGGACTGCCTTCCAGGCATCGCGGTCATCGACTTCGCTCTTCTTCAAGGCGGCGCGGATGACGATCGCCTTCAGCTTCTTGGCGCCGCCCACCGCCCCGGTCCCACCGCGCCCGAAGGCACGGTCGTCTTCGTTCACCCAGACGGCGAAGCGGTTCAGGCGCTCGCCGGCCTGGCCGATCGCGTTGACGGCCAGGTTCTTCTCGCCGTAACGCTCCTGGTAGAACGCGACGGTCTCGTGGATCCCCTTGCCCCAGGCGTCGGAGGCGTCGCGAAGCTCGATGCGGCCGTCCTCGATGAAGGCATAGACCGGCGTCTCCGAGTGGCCCTCGAAGACGAGCCCATCGAACCCGGCCCAGCGCAGGCGGGCACCCGACCAGCCGCCCTGATGGCTGTCGGTGACGGTGCCGGTGAGCGGGGACTTCGTCACGCACGCCCAACGTCCGCTCATGCTGGCCTCGGATCCAGTCAGCGGGCCGTTCATGAAACAGAGGAGGTTGTCGGGCCCGAGCGGCTCGACCTCGGCACCGGCCTCAAGCACGTACCGCACTCCGAGGCCGCGGGCACCGATGTACTTTCGCGTCCAGTCCTCGGGGGCCGGGCGCATCTCGACCCGCCCGCTGGCGAGATCCACATGGGCGATGTCCTGGCCGAAGTTCGAAAGACGCAAGCGGGCTCCCTCCTCGCGGGTGATGACCGCCCGATCATACGGCCGCGGCGGGTCGAGATTCCAGTGTAAGGTCGCAGGGTGAGCGCTTTCCGTCTGTTCGTGAGCTTCCTGCGCACCCTGGCTGCCTTCGCGGCGGCCGGGTGATGCGGGCGGCCACGGTTCACGTCACCGTCCTCGATCCGATCCCGACCCACGCCTGGAAGCTCGAGAGCCTCGACGACGAGATCGCCCAGATCTCCGGACGCTATCTGGAGCTGATCGAGTGGCGTGAGCTGGGCTCTCGATGACGTGGCTTGCCGTCGTCTCAGCCTGTGTCGTGGCGTTGCTCGCGCGCGTCAGTCTTCGATCTGGATCGTCGGGATCGGCTTGTCGATGATCTCGGCGTAGAAGTCGTTGCCCTTGTCGTCGACCACGATGAAGGCGGGAAAGTCTTCGACCTCGATCCGCCAGACGGCCTCCATGCCCAGCTCCGGGAACTCGTGCACCTCCACCTTCTTGATGGAGTGCTGGGCCAGGCGCGCGGCGGGCCCGCCGATGCTGCCGAGGTAGAACCCGCCGAACTTCTTGCACGCGTCGCGTACCTGCCGTGAGCGGTTGCCCTTGGCGAGCATCACCATGCTGCCGCCGTGCTCCTGGAAGAGGCCGACGTAGGAGTCCATGCGCCCGGCTGTCGTCGGGCCGAAGGAACCGGAAGCCAGGCCCTCGGGCGTCTTCGCCGGGCCGGCGTAGTAGATGCAGTGATCCTTGAAGTACTGCGGCAGGTCTTCACCGGCGTCGAGCTTCTCTTTCAGCTTCGCGTGGGCGATGTCGCGGGCGACGATCATCGGGCCCGAGAGCGAGAGTTGCGTCGTCACCGGGTGCTTCGAAAGCTCGGCGCGGATCTCCTCCATGGGGCGGCTCAGATCGACGCTCACGATCTCGCCGGCGAGGTCGGTCTCCCCGACTTCCGGCAGGTACTCGGCCGGATGCTCTTCGAGTTGTTCGAGGAAGAGACCCTCGCGCGTGATCTTCGCGAGGACCTGCCGGTCCGCCGAGCACGAAACGCCGAGGCCCACCGGGCACGAGGCGCCGTGGCGCGGCAGGCGGACGACGCGAACGTCGTGGGCGAAATACTTCCCACCGAACTGGGCGCCGATGCCGGTCTCGTTGCAGAGCTTCAGCACCTTCTCCTCGAGGTCCAGATCTCGGAACGCACGCCCCTGTTCGTTGCCCGTGGTCGGCAAGCGATCGAGGTAGTGCGTCGAGGCGAGCTTCACGGTCTTCATCGTGAACTCGGCGGACGGGCCGCCGATGACGAGTGCCAGGTGGTACGGCGGGCAAGCCGACGTCCCGACCGTGCGGATCTTTTCGGCCACGAAGCGCAACAGCGACTCGGGGTTCAAGAGCGCCTTCGTCTCCTGGTAGAGAAAGCTCTTGTTCGCCGAGCCGCCGCCCTTGGTGATGAACATCAGCTCGTACTCGTCGCCGGGCTCGGCGTAGAGCTCGATCTGTGCCGGCAGGTTCGTGCCGGTGTTCTTCTCGGCGTACATGTCGAGGGGCGCCATCTGGGAGAATCGCAGGTTCAGCTCCTGGAACGCGCGATAGATGCCCTTGGAGAGCCACTCGGCATCATTGGCGCCGGTGAGGACGCTCTCACCCTTGTGGCCCATGACGATCGCGGTGCCGGTGTCCTGGCAGCCGGGCAGGACGCGCCCGGCTGCGATGTTCGCGTTCTTCAACAGCTCGAGCGCGACGAAGCGGTCGTTCTGGGAGGCTTCGGGGTCGTCGAGGATCTTTCGCACCTGGGCGAGGTGGGCCGGACGCAGCAGGTGCGAGACGTCTTCGATGGCGGCACGCGCGAGTCGCTCGAGCGCTTCGGGCTCGACCTTCAACACGTCGCGACCGTCCACGGTCATGGTCGAGACACCCTCGGAGCCGAGGTGCCGATAGGACGTCTCGTCCGGTCCCAGCTCGAACAACTCCTGAAAACGAAACTCGGCCATGGCTCGATCATCTCCGAATGGGCGGTGGTACCGCGGGTTTGCGGCAGGGCGAGAGGCTAGCATCGCCCCCATGAAGGCGTGGAGGATCGAGCAACACGGGGCGCCGAGCGAAGCGCTCGCCCTCGTCGAGCTGCCCGCACCGGAGCCGGCGGCGGGCCAGCTGCGCGTCCGCGTCGCCGGCGCCGCGCTCAACTGGAACGACATCGACGCCTGTCGCGGCCAATATCGCCAGGTGAGCCCTCCGCTGCCCTACACGCCGGGCATGGAGGTGATGGGCGAGGTCGACGCGGTGGGCGAAGGGTGCGAGGCGTGGCTGGGCCGCCGGGTCGTGGCGTGCCCGCCAGCGGCCTTCGGGGGTTACGCCGAGCAGGCGCTCGCGGGCCCGGACATGACCTTCGACGCGCCACCCGGGCTCGACGACGACGAGGCCAGCGCGTTCTTCTTCCCCTTTCACCTCGCCCACCTGTCGCTCCACGAGCGCGCGGGGCTGCGCAAGGGCGAGACGCTGCTCGTCCACGCCGCGGCCGGCGGGCTCGGGTCGGCGGCGCTGCAACTCGGGGTGGCGGCTGGGGCGCGGGTGATCGCGACGGCCGGCGGCGAAGAGAAACTCGCGCTCTGCCGCGAGCTCGGAGCAGACCTCGCACTCGACTACCGCGAAGGCCGCTTCGACGAGGCCGTGCTCGACGCCACGGAGGGCCGCGGCGTCGATGTCGTCTGCGACCCCGTCGGCGGCGAGGTCGCGGAGCAGAGTTTCCGCTGCATCGCCCGCAACGGCCGCCACGTCATGGTCGGCTTCTCGTCGGGCGGCGGCCCGGACGCTCCACGCATCGCCCCGCGCCCGGTCCTGATGGGAAACTTCGGGCTGCTCGGCGTGCTGCTCGCCTACAGCTCCGACCCGGCGGCCCTCAAGAAGCTCACGGGTTTCAACCTCACGCCCCGCGATGTCGGCGAAGCCGTCCATCGGGATCTGCTGGAGAAGCTCGAAGCCGGTGTCATCCGCCCGATCGTTGGCGCAACCCGGCCCTTCACCGAACTCCCGGAAGCACTGGAAGAGATGGCGCGGAGAGAGACCCTGGGTCGCACGGTCCTGCGGCTGCGCTGAGTTCGCAGCGTAGTCAGCCGCGCAGTCCGCCGAGTTCGCAGCGTAGTCAGCCGCGCAGTCAGCCGAGTCCACAGCGTAGTCAGCCGCGCAGTCCCAGCTCCGTCATCCGCTCTTCGAGTAGCGGAATGCGGTCGTGCCCCCAGAACTTCTCACCCCGCAGCACGAAGATCGGCACGCCGAACACCTCGTCTTCGTGGGCCTCGTCGATGGAGGCTTCGAGCTCCTGCAGCCCCTCGTCGGCCGCATAGGCGAGATAGGCTTTGCTGTCGCCGCCGCACTCGGTGACCAGGGCCGCCACCTCTCCGACGAGATCCAGCTCGAGGCGCCGCTCGAAGAAGCGCGCAAAGGCTTCCTTCGTGTACTCCGGGAAGAATCCCTCGCGCTCGGCAAACAAGCCACCGATCAGCGCCGGCGTCGTGTCGTAGACCTTCAGCGGTCCCATGATCTTGAAGCCGCCGCGCCGGTTCGCCCAGCGCCGCGCATCCATGTAGGAGTAGCGCGCCTTCCATTCCGAGTAGACGCTGCGCTGGCCCTTGCCCTTGATGCGCAGCTGGAACGGGCGCCAACGGATGTAGACGCGGTAACGATCAGGGAGTGCAAGCGCGGGCTCGACCGCCAGGAAGGCGTACGGGCTCTTGTAGTCGTAGTAGAGCTTCAGCTCTTCCAATTCGCCCACGGTGGCCGGCGCGTGCTCAGTCTTCTCGACAGAGGATGAACCAGCCCATCACCTGCTTCTCCATGCGATGGGCTTCGCCGATGGAGACGTGAGCGGAGACGCGCCGCATGTAGTCGCGCGTGTTGTTGTAGATGAAGCGTTGGAGGCCGCTCGAGTTGGGCTTGATGGCGGGCCATCCCGGTGCCTTCCCGCCCTCGGGCGTCGTCATGAAGTAGTCGACGACGATCGCACCGCGCGGGTCGCGCCCCTCGTTCTCGGTCTGGTGGGCGACGAAGTAGCCCGGGCCGATGAGCGGCCGTACGGCGGTCTCGTTGTAGCCGTAGAGTTCGCCCTCGCGGTCGACGGGCTTGCACCAGCGCTTCTGGAAGTTCCGGAAGGCCGGCTGGCTGTTCTTCCCGTGGTGGATCACCTGGGTCAGCGGCGGCGTGCCCGCCGGAACGAAAAACTCGAAGTCGACGGGCGGTGAATCGGCGGCCTTCCGAAAGAGCTGCTTCTGATCGGGGCCGGAGAGGCTCTGGCATTCGGCCAGGCGCTCGTCGTGCGAGAGCGAATCGAGATGCTGGGCGATCTCGAGGATCTTGGCGTCGGAGCGAACGAGGTCGGTGAGGCTCATGGAATCCTCCGGGTGGCTGGAACGACGATTCTACGCCGCGGCGCTCCGGATTGCTTGAATCGCGGTGGCTTCAGTCGAGGGCCTCGTCGGGCCCGGCGAAGCTGCGGCGGACGACCTGCCAGACCTCGACCGGGCGAAGCTCTGCGAGGTGCGCGTCGACGTCGGCCCCGACCGGCTCGAAGCGCCTCAGCGCAGGCGGCGGAGAGAGGGGCACGGGCGCATCGGGCGCCGGGGCCAGGCCGAGCGAGCCGCCACCGGTGACAGTCACGATCCAGCTTCCGTCGGCCAGGGTCCGATAGGCCGCCTTCCCGTGCGCCGCTCGGGCCTCGTCCCAATCGATGGCCAGGAGAGACGGGTCCACGAGCACACCCTCCCGCGGCGCCACGTCCTCGGCAAAGACGCGCCGCACGAACAAGCGGCCGTCCATGACGGCGTAATCGACGTAGATCTCCTTGGTCGGGTCGTACGGGGTCTCGATCTCGCGCAGCTCGCCTTCGACGCCGCGCACGACGACGGAGAGCCGCCCGTCTGCGACACGCAGCTCGGTCACGGCGGTGCGCGCGATCGCCGCCTCGTACCGTTCGTGCAGCACCTCGTAGTCCCGCGCCAGAAGCGCGAGGCGGCCGCGCAGGATCTCGTCGGAGACGTGCCCCCGGATCACGCCGTAGCCCGCGAGCGCGGCCACGGCCACGAGCGCCGACATGCCAAGCCAGAATACGGTGCGAAAGAAGACGCGCATGCCCCACCCCCTCTCGGGAGGTTAGTGCGTCTTCAGGAGCTGGGCGTTGCGGGGAACACCTGGAAGGGAACCCGCTCCATGCCGTAGTCCGGGTCGCGCGGGACGCCGTAGTAGATGATGACCATCCCCTCCGCCTGGTTCAGGAGCGGCAGCGCCTTCTTGACGTGGCGCCCCTCGATCTCGGGGACGGGTTCGACCACGAGCTGGCCCGGCTCGGGGCTGTGGAGGTTCCACAGGGTCATTGTCTCGTAGTGAACGCGCGGGTTCGTGGTGACGTCGGTCGGGGAGCCGCCGAGTTGCACGAGTTCGACGCGAACTTTCAGCCGCGACCCGTAGCCCACGGCGATCGGTCGGTTGGGTCGGCTGCGTTGGCCGTCGATGTAGACGTGCAACTGCCGCTTGGGCGGCGGACTCCCACCCCAATGTCTTCCCGATTCGAGTCGGTTCCCTTCAGTGCCGGATTGGCCGAAGCGGATCTGGACCGATTCCACCTCGCCCGAAGCCACCATCCGTTGCACGACGAGATGCAGGTGCGGCGTTTTCGACGAGCCCGAGTTCCCGCTGTTGGCGATCCATTGGCCACGCCGCACGCGTTGGCCCTCTTCGAGGACGGGGCCTGCTTTCAGGTGGGCGTAGACCGCCCAGGTGTCGTCCTCGTGCAGAACGGTGACGGTGTTACCACTGTGTGGCTCCGCGGAGTCCTCGGGCGCGCCATCGACCACGGCCACCACCCTGCCTGCGCGAGCCGCCAGGACCTTCCGCCCGGTGGGTATCAAGAAGTCGAGGGCGTGGTAGTTGTCCGGTGTGTTGTGGGTCGGGCCGCCGGAAGCCTGCGAAAGCATCCGTGGCATCCACACTTCGTAGGGAAGGCTGTAGCGAGCACCGCGATCGTGGCGCGCACCAGGCTTGGCGAAGGGCAGCCGGGCCTTCCGGATCTCACTCGATATCTCGTCGGCCAGCGTGCGGCGCGGCACGCCCTCCGCGGCTCCCTCTGCGGTGGCCTCGCAGATCGCGTCGGCATCCACGGACGCGGGGTCGAGCTGGTGCAGGCGAATCGAATGCGCGACGGCCTCGAGGCAGGATTGACGTGCGAGCTCGCCGCGTTCCTCCGCAGCCGTGGGCGAGTCGGGCGTCGTCGTTTCCGGCGAGGCCGACGCGACGGGCTCGGCCGCGGAAGGGAGCGGAACCAACAAGGCGGCGATCAGGAGGAAGACGGCGGGCACAGAGGTAGGATAACGGAGCCGCGTCCGGGCCGAGAAGGAACCCGATATGCAGATCGCAGACGATCAGATCCGAACGTCGGAGGTCCGAAACTGGAAAGGCATCCACCTGCTCCACTTCTCGGATTCGTCCTGCTCCCAGAAGGTCCGCATCCTCCTGCGCGAGAAGCAGATCCCCTGGGAGAGCCACCCGGTCGACCTCGCTCGCCAGAAGCACGTGACACCCTGGTTCCTGGGCATCAACCCGCGGGGCGTCGTGCCGGTGCTCGTCCACGACGGGGTCGTCCACGTCGAGAGCAACGACATCCTCGAATATCTCGACGATCACGTGCCGTCGCCGGCCGAACCCTACCTTCCCCAGACCGATCACGAACGAAGCGTCGCCCGTGAATCCCTCGACCTCGAGGACAGCCTTCACATGGAGCTGCGCACGATCACCATGGGCTTCCTGTTCCCGGCTTCGTTGGTTGCGAAGTCTCCGAAGACCCTGGAGCGCTACGCCAATCAAGGTGCACCCGACCCCAAGCGAGACAAGGAGATCGCATGGTGGCGTCGGTTTGCGGAGATCGGCATCCCCGACGACGAAGGACGCGCCGCCGCAGAAGCCTTCGGCGGGGCCTTCGCGCGCCTCGATGCGCGCCTCGCCGAAGCCCCCTGGCTGCTCGGTGACCGCATCTCACTGCTCGAAATCGCGTGGTTCATCTCGGTGCACCGCCTGGATCTGGCCGGCTACCCGCTCGAACGGCACCCGCGCCTCGGCGCACACTACGAGATGTTGCGCACGCGGCCCGCCTTCGCCGCCGAGGCGGCGGGCGCCTTCGTGACGGGCTCGTTCATTCGTGCATACCGAGCCTACCGACGGCTTCGCAGAACGACGCTTCGCGATGTGATGGTCGCGGCGTAGACGGCAGGCCGGATCAGCGGCGAGCGCGCAGCTCGAGGCGCGTCAGCCCTCGCACGACGAACGAGTTCACGTACTCGCGTGTCTCGTCGACGCGCTCCCAACGGCCGAGTTCGGGCAGCAGTGCATCGATCGCCGCCCTGGCCTCCAGCCGTGCGAGCGAGGCGCCCAGGCAATAGTGAGGGCCGGCCGAGAACGCGATGTGGCCTTTGTCCGCACGCGAGATGTCGAAGCGGTCCGGGTCGGGGAAGCGACGTTCGTCGCGGTTCGCCGCCCCGATCATCAGGGCGACCTGGGCGCCCTTCGGGATCTTGATGCCGTGCATCTCCACATCTTCAGCAGCTTGACGCGGGACCATCTGGGCGGGGCATTCCCAGCGCAGGACCTCTTCGAGAACCTCCGGAACCAGGCTCGGGTCCGCTTCGACCCTCGCGAGGTCGGCCGGGTGGCGAAGCAACGCGTCGACCGTGCTCCCGATCAGCTGGCTCGTGGTTTCGTTGCCTGCGAGGAGAAGCAGGACGATGAACAGATGGATTTCGAGATCGGTCAGGTCCGACTCGCCTTCGGTGGCCACGAGGACGCTGATGAGATCGTCGGACGGTTCGGCGCGGCGAGCGCGGAGGATCGGCCTCAGGTAGCTCCGGAGATCGCCCAGCGCGCCGATCAGAGCGCGGCCCCCGTCCGTTTCGCGGCTCGAGCCCGTCGCGGTGCTGATGAGTGTGTCGCTCCAGCTCTTGAAGTCGGCCAGCCGATCGTTCTCGACGCCGAGCATCTCCGCGATGATCGTCATCGGGATCGGGACGGCCAGATCCGCCACCACGTCGAAGCGCGCATTCGAGCGGAAGCCGGCGACAGCGGCCGCGGCCAACTCCTGAGCGCGGGCCTCCCAGCGGGCCAACCGGCGGGGCGTGAAGCCGCGGTCCACGATCGCGCGCATGGTGGCGTGGGTCTCGCCGTCCTCTCCGATCAGGTGCCGGGACTTCTTTCCACCGAGCCCTCGAGCCCCATGCGCCAGACCGTACGGCCCGCAAAGCGTGCCTCGCCGGCGGGCCCGCGGGTCGACTCGGCCGAGATCCGGCTTCGATCCATGTTCGAAGAGAAGATCTCCGGCGTCTCCAACGCGTACTCGACATCGTTGAATCGCGTCAGGACGAACTGCTCGGACCCGTGGGCGTAGTGGACGGGCGCGTGGTCGCGGAGCTCGCGATAGATCGGATAGGGATCCTGGTTCCAGTCATCCGCCAGGGGATCGAAATCGACGGTCATGCGCCTCCCGTGGCGGCTCTACTCGATCTGCCGCAAGAATTCCGACAAGCCGTAGCCCGTGCGATCGCCGAAGGTCCACTCGGTCATGCCTTCGCCGATGTGGGTCGTGAGGCCAGCGCGGCGGTTCCGGAGCGGAATGAATCCCTTCACGACGCCGCGGATCTCGTGGGTCTCGCCATCCTTGGTTTCGATCTTCACCACGAGCGAGCGGTGATAGAGGCCGTTGCTCTCGTATTCGGCTTCGATCTCGGCGGCAACGACGGGGATGAGCTCGCCGTCGCGGATGATCACGCCACCGTGGCGTACGGTGAGCCACTCGTACTGCTCGACGGCCTGCCAGTAGCGCGGGCCCCAGGAGTGATCGCGCAGGCCGTAGCCCGCGATCTCGAGCGTCTCGCCCTCACCGAGGTCGATCGCGCCCGTCACGCGCATGTGTTGCTCGTAGTGCGCCTTGGCGAATTGGTCGTCGGCCGACCGGCCGGTCTCAGCCTTGTCGTGGGTCTGGCCATACATCGGGCCACACGCCTCGTGCAGGAGGTCGAGGGAGATGCGCCGCCGCGGGCTTTCGCGGAATGCTCGGCTCGGGTCGGACAGTTCCTTCGGGTTGTCGAGCACGATGACCCCACCCTCATAGGTGGTGCGAAGCTTCTCGGTCGGCTCGATCACTTCGAACTGCAGACCGCCGGCATCGAAGGCATCGTTGTGGTCGATCTTGGCCCGCTTGAACGCGAACAGGACGCGCCCATCCTGGAGGAAGAGGCAGACGGTCATCTCCGCCTGCCCCTCGTTGGCGCGATTGCCGAGGCGCACGAACCCCCCGACCGCCTGCGCGGGGTCGAAGAAGTTGAAGTACATGCTCTCGTTGAAGTTCTCTTCGGGGCCGAGCGGGTGCAGGCCGTCGTCTTCGGGGGTCAGGTTGCCGACGATCTTCGCCAAGGGGGGCCTCCACAGGTGGTTTGCGCTTTTCTGAGTGCAGACTAAGATAATAGGCGTTCCCATGAGCCCCACCACCCCCCGAGCCCGAACGGCGCGAAGCGCGCCGGAGGCCCCCGCCCGACGCGGGCGGCCCTCCCGGCGTGCCGACATCTTCTCCGCCGCGCTCCGCCTCTTCCGCGAACGCGGCTTCCACGCGACCTCGATCAACGACATCGGCGACGCGGCGGGTGTGGCCGGGACGGCGGTCTACTCGCACTTCGCCACCAAGCAGGATGTGCTGGCCGAGGCCATCCGCGAGGGCGCGGTCCGGATCGGCGCCGGTCTGAAGGAGGCGCTGGCCGACGAGTCCGAAGGCGCAGACGCCGCGCTCGAGAGCCTCGTGCGCGCCTACGTCCGGGTCGTGCTCGAGAACGCCGACATGAACGCTTGCTACGTGCTCGAGGCGCGCAACCTCGAGACCGACGTACGCCATCCCCTCGTGCGCAGCGAGCGCTTGCTGCGCGATGGCTTCCGCCGCCGGCTGCTCGACGTCCGGCCCGAACTCTCCAACGACCAGGCGCGCACCATGGTCCAGATGGCGATCTTCGCGGTCGTCGCGCTGTGCGTGCACCGCAACCGGATCGAGCGCGACGCCCTCGTCGAGCAGGCCACCTCCTTCGTCCTCGGGGCGCTCCACAGCCCCGTACCGAACACCAACCCCTGAACGCAGAGGATTCAAGATGCAAGAAGCAGTGATCGTCGATGCCGTCCGGACGCCGGGCGGAAAGCGCAATGGAAAGCTCTCGAACTCCCACCCGGCCGCCCTCGCCGCCCACGTGCTCAAGGCCATCGCCGAGCGCAACGACCTCGACCCGGCCCAGGTGGACGACGTCGTGATGGGTTGCGTGATGCAGGTCGGCCCGCAGTCGCTGAACATCGGCCGCAACGCCGTGCTCGCCGCGGGTTGGCCCGAGTCGGTGCCGTCGACCACGGTCGATCGCCAGTGCGGCAGCTCGCAGCAGGCCATGCACTTCGCCGCCCAGGGCGTCATGTCCGGTGCCTACGACATCGTCGTCGCGGCGGGCGTCGAGGTGATGAGCAAGGTCCCCATGGGCGCGTCGGTCGTGAAGGGCATGGACTTCCCCTGGCCGCAGGAGATGCAAGACCGCTACAAGGAGACGGGCCTGCCGCCCCAGGGCATCGGCGCCGACATGATCGCCGACCAGTGGGGCCTCACGCGTGAGGATCTCGACGCCTTCGGCGCCCGCTCGCAGCAGCTCGCCGAGAAGGCCACGGCCGACGGCCGCTTCAAGAACGAGATCATCCCGACCCCCTACGTCGACGAGGACGGCAAGGACCAGATGCTGACCGTCGACGAAGGCATCCGCCCCGGGACCGTGAAGGAGAAGCTCGCGGGCCTGCGCCCCGCCTTCAAGGAGGACGGCAAGAGCACGGCGGGCAACAGTTCGCAGATCTGTGACGGCGCCTCGGCGGTGCTCATCATGAGCGCCGAGAAGGCCAAGGAGCTCGGCCTGAAGCCGCGCGCCCGCTTCCACTCCTTCGCCGTTGCCGGCGCGGACCCGGTCACGATGCTGACCGGCCCGATCCCGGCCACGGAGAAGATCCTGAAGCGCTCGGGCGTGTCCATCGACGAGATCGACCTGTTCGAGGTGAACGAGGCCTTCGCCTCCGTCGTGCTCGCATGGCAGAAGGAGACGGGCGCCGACATGGACAAGGTGAACGTCAACGGCGGCGCGATCGCCCTCGGCCACCCGCTCGGTGGCTCGGGGACGAAGCTCATGGCGACCCTCGTCAACGAGCTCGAGCGCACCGGCGGCAAGTATGGCCTCCAGGTCATGTGCGAGGGCGGTGGCATGGCCAACGCGACCCTCATCGAAAGGCTTTAACGATGGATCTCGAAGGCGCATCGGTCATCGTCACGGGCGGGGCTTCGGGGATCGGGGAGGCGAGCGCACGCCGTCTCTCCCTCCTCGGCGCAAAGCCGGTGATCGCGGACCTCAATGAAGAAAAGGGCAAAGCCGTCGCGGCCGAGCTGAAGGGCGAGTTCGTGAAGACGGACGTCGCCGACACCGATCAGGTCGAGGCCGCCATCGCTGCGGCCAAGGGCCTCGGCCCGTTGCGCGCGCTCGTGAACGGCGCGGGCATCGGCAACGCGAACCGCACGGTCAACCGGGAAGGCAAGCCCTTCCCCCTCGAGCAGTTCGAGATCGTGCTGCGCGTCAACCTGGTCGGCAGCTTCAACTGCCTGCGCCTCGCGGCGGCCGCGATGTCGCAGCAGGAGCCCGTCGATAGCGACGGTCAGCGCGGCGCCATCGTGAACATCGCCTCCGTGGCTGCGTTCGACGGCCAGATCGGCCAGGCGGCGTATTCGGCCTCGAAGGGTGGCATCGTCGGGCTCACGCTCCCGGTGGCGCGCGACCTGTCGGCCATCGGCATCCGCGTGAACTGCATCGCCCCGGGCCTGATCGACACACCGATCTACGGCTCCGGCGAAGGCTCGGACAAGTTCAAGGCGAACCTTGGGCAGAACGTGCTCTTCCCGAAGCGCCTGGGCTACGCCAGCGAGCTCGCCTCCATGGTCGCCGAGTGCATCACCAACGACTACATGAACGGCGAAACGCTGCGGGTCGATGGCGGCATCCGCATGCCTCCGAAGTGAACCCCCGAAGTCAACCGGAAGGAATGAACCGACATGGCTGATGAAATCCTCACCGAAGACCACGGGCGCGTTCGGCTGATCACGCTGAACCGACCCGAGGCTCGCAACGCAATCAACAGCGCCCTAGGGCAAGGGCTGGTGGCGGCCGTCCAGGAGCTCGACGCGGACGACGGCATCACCGCCGGCGTCCTCACGGGTGCGGGCGGCTCCTTCAGTGCCGGGATGGACTTGAAGGCGTTCCTCACCGAGGGCCCGCCGAAGGGGTTCGGCGAGTTCCTGAAGGACGGCGGGACCAAGCCGTTGATCGCGGCGGTGGAGGGCTATGCCCTGGCCGGCGGGCTCGAACTCGCGCTCTCTTGCGACCTCATCGTGTCGGCGAAGGGCGTGAAGTTCGGCATCCCCGAAGTGAAGCGCGGGCTGTTCGCAGCAGGCGGGGGGCTCTTCCGTCTGCCGAACCGCGTTCCCTACGGTGTGGCCATGGAGTTGGCGCTGACAGGCGTGCCGATCCTCGCCGACAAGGCCCACGATCTCGGCTTGGTTTCGCGCCTGGCCGAGCCCGGAAAGGCGGTCGAGGCAGCGCTCGAGCTGGCCGGCGAAATCGCCAAGAACGCGCCGCTCGGGGTCGCGATCAGCAAGCAGATCATCCGTGGCTCGCGTGGCCTCACCGAAGAGGAGTCCTGGTCGTTCCAGGGCCCGCTCGCCGGCAAGGTGTTCGCGAGCGAAGATGCGAAGGAAGGCCCACGCGCCTTCGCCGAGAAGCGCGAACCGAACTGGACCGGTCGCTAGAACACGCGAACCGAACCGGAACGATCGCTAGAACCTCACGAGAAACGGAGAACACCATGGCCAGCGAAGCCTTCATCATCGACGCCGTACGCTCGCCGCGCGGCAAGGGCAAGAAGACCGGCTCCCTTCACGAGGTGCACCCCCAACGTGTGCTGGCGCAGGTCTTGACGGCGCTCCAGGCGCGGAATGGCTTCGACACGTCCGACGTGGACGACGTGGTGATGGGCTGCAGCCCGGCCACAGGTGACCACTCCATGGACATCTCGCGGCTGGCGACGCTCGACGCGGGCTGGTCGCTCGACGCGCCGGGCGTAACCCTCGACCGCTTCTGCGGCTCCGGGCAGCAGGCGGTGAACTTCGGAGCCATGGGGGTTCGCGCGGGTTTCCAGGATCTCGTCGTCAGCGGCGGCGTCCAGTCGATGTCGCGGCCAGCGCCGCTTCATATCGATGGCTTTTCGGCCAACAACGGGCACCTGAAGGAACAGTACGAGATGGTGCCCCAGGGCATCAGCGCCGACCTGATCGCCACGACGGAAGGCTTCAGCCGCGACGATTGCGACCAGCTCGGCGTCGACAGCCAGGCTCGGGCCGATGAGGCGATCCGCGACGGACGCTTCGCGGATGCGCTCGTTCCGATCCATCACGACGACGGCACGCTGGCCCTCGACCGCGACGAGCACCCGCGCCCGGGCGCCACGCTCGAAAGCCTCGGCCAGCTCACACCGGCCTTCGCCGCCATGGGTGCGCACAAGGGCGAGGGCGAAGCCCTCACCATCGACGAGACGGCCCGTCTTGCCTACCCGGACGTGAAGGAGCTCGACCACGTTCACCACGCTGGCAACTCGTCCGGCGTCGTGGACGGCGCATCGGCGGTGCTGATCTCTTCCGAGGACTATGCGAAGGCTCACGGCATGAAGCCGCGCGCGCGCATCGTCATGACTGCCGTCGCCGGGACCGAGCCCGTGATCATGCTGACCGCGCCCGGGCCGGCGAGCCTGCGCTGCGCCAAGAAGGCCGGCATGGACATCGGGGACATCGACCTGTTCGAGGTCAACGAGGCCTTTGCCGCAGTCGTCCTGAAGTTCCTGCGCGACACCGGCGTAGATTGGGACAAGGTCAACGTGAACGGGGGCGCCATGGCCCTCGGCCATCCGATCGGCGCCACCGGCGGCATGCTGATCGGGACCCTGCTCGACGAACTCGAGCGTCGCGATCTCTCGACGGGCCTGGTGACGATGTGCACGGGCGGCGGGATGGGCACAGCAACGATCATCGAGCGCGTCTAAGCCATCCGGGGTCGGCTCAGCCCTCTGCGGGGCGGCGGTGCATCAAGGCGTCCCGAACGGCGCGGCAGACGAGCTTGCCGTGCTGGTTGAAGCCGCGGTGCTCGAACGTGACGATGCCCTGGGTCGGACGCGATTTCGACTCCCGCGCCGCCACCACCTCGCTTTCGACGCGGATCGTGTCGCCGTGGAAGAGCGGTGCTGGGAACGTCACTTGCTTGAAGCCGAGGTTTGCGACGGTCGTCCCGAGGGTCGTTTCGTGGACGCTGATCCCGATCACCACGGCGACGGTCAACATCGAGTTCACGAGCGGCTTGCCGAACTCGGTCTCCTTTTCCGCGTAGTCGAAATCGAGATGCAGCCAGGCCGGGTTCATCGTCATGGTCGTGAAGGTCACGTTGTCGGACTCGGTCAACGTGCGTCGGATCGCGTGCTGGACGACGCGTCCGGGCTCGAGTTCCTCGAACCAGAGACCTCGGTGGGGGCGCGGTGCGGCGTCGCTCATCCGTTCTCCTCCTCGGCGTCCGCGGCGGCCAGCGTCTGCCGCGCGCGGGCTGCCAACGGCTCGTCGACCATCTGTCCGTCGAACTCAATGGCGGCCACCCCGGCCTCCGAGGCGCGGGTGAAGGCATCGAGCAAGCGCCGAGCATGCTCGACCTCCTCCGCCGAGGGGACGAAGCCGGCGTTGGCGAGGGCGACCTGCCGCGGGTGGATGCAGAGCTTTCCGCGATAGCCGAGCGCGCGCGCCTCGCGAACCTCTCGCTCGAAGGCCTCGTCATTTCGGAAATCCGTCACGACCTGGTCCAAGGTCGGCACGCCTGCCAGCCGCCCCGCGAGCACCACCTGGGAACGCGCATAGAGCACTTCCTGGTTGCCTTCCGTCCGTACGCCACCCATGTCGGCGATGAAATCCTCGGCTCCGAAGTAGGCCGCGGCAACGCGCGGGTGCGCGAGGAGCCCACGCGCCTCGGCAACACCGAGCGCCGTCTCGATACCCGCCAGCACGGGAAGGCCCGGCCGTCCGGCCTCGCTGAGCGCGCGCGCCACGGTCTCGACCTGATCGAGCTGGTCGAGCTTCGGCACGACGATCCCCGCCAAGGCGTCCGAGAGACCTTCGCGCACGTCGTCTTCGAACCAGGCCGTGGCGACGGCGTTCACGCGCACGAAGACGAGCGCGCCCTGGCCCGCGATCTTCGGCGCCAGCTCGCGCGCATGCTGCCGACCCTCGGCCTTCGCTCCGGGCGGCGTGGCGTCCTCGCAATCGATCACCACGGCGTCAGCGCCACTGCCCGGAAGCTTCGGGATCATGTCGGGGCGCACGGCCGGCGCGAAGAGCAACGACCGGAGGCGATCGAAGGTTTGGGCCGCTTCCGTCATCGCCGCAGTGTGCATCACACGAGCGCTCGCGTCAGGTCGTCGCCGCCCTCGGAGAGTCGGAGCCGGACGGCGTGACCTTCGCGTGCGGCGCTCGACATCAAGAACTGCAGCCGTGCGAGCGTGCGCTGGTATTCACGGTTGTCCACCACCACCCGGTACTCACAAGGTGTCGGCAGCCGAACGGTTGCGGCGCAGAATTCGAAGGTCCCGCAGTAGGTCATCCGATCTGCGTCGTAGAGGATCTGCACGGCGTCCTCCAAGACCGACGGCTGCAACACGGCATCGCGTCCCTCACCGATCGGGCCGAAATGGACCGGCAGCGCCGCCAGCCGCGCGACGACGCCATGCCCGACGAGCGCGTGGTAGCTGTTGCCCGAAACGAGCACGCTCGAGTCGCTCTCGAAGATGTCGTTCTTCCCGAGCCAGACCTTGCCCGCATCGCCGCGCCCAAAACCCTCCTGGGCCTCGCCCGTACGCGCGTGATCGAAGTAGACGATCTCCATGGCCGCGGGCGAGTCAGCGCGGCGCCGGGCGGAGTTCGAAGCCCGTGTAGTCGCCGGCGAAGCCCTCGATGCCTTCGAGCTTCGGGATGTTCGGCACCGAGAGGCAGCCGGTGGCCATGATGCAGAAGCGTGCCTCGACCCGATCTCCCTGCTCCGTTTCGACGTGCCAGCGCGCGCCCGGATAGCGGTTCCAATACCAGGTGCCGCCGACGTCCGCGCCCGCCTCGGAGACGCGCGCGCACAGGCCCGACTCGCGCAGGCGATGCAGCCTATACATCCCGGCAGAGCCTGCGCCGACGACGATGGCGTCGCAACCGTCTTTCGAGTCGTCCGACATCGGCCGCCGATGATAGATTGTGCCCATGACCTACGCATTCCCCGAGGGCTTCATCTGGGGCGCGGCCACGGCCGCCCACCAGGTCGAGGGCGACAACACCAACTCCGACTTCTGGGTCCTCGAGAACGCCCCCGGGACGATCTTCAAGGAACCTTCCGGCGATGCCTGCGACCAGCTGCACCGCTACCCCGAAGACATCGCCCTGCTGGCGGGCCTCGGCTTCGGCTCCTACCGCCTCTCGATCGAATGGGCGCGAATCGAGCCCGAAGAAGGCCACTTCTCCACGGCAGCCCTCGACCACTACCGGCGGGTGCTCGCGTGTTGCCACGAGAACGGCATCCAGCCCTGCGTCACGTTCCATCACTTCACGAGCCCTCGCTGGGTGGCGGCCGACGGTGGCTGGGAGAGCGAAGCGACGGCCGATCGCTTCGCCCGCTACTGCGAGCACGCCACCGCCCACCTGGGGGACCTGATCGCCATCGGGTGCACGATCAACGAGGCAAACCTCCCCGCGTCCCTCGCCTACGCAGGCGTCCTGCCACGCCAGGGGTTGAAGGAGTTCGCGCCCTTCCTGAAGGACGCAGCCCGACTGTGCGGGACCACCCTCGACCGCTTCGGCCCGTTCTTGATGAGCGACCCGATCAAGACGCGTGACGTGATGCTCGCCGCCCACTGTCGGGCACGCGACGTCATCCGGGGTGGACGCGGCGACTTCCCGGTCGGAATCACCCTGGCGATGCAAGACCTGGTGGCCGTGCCGGGAGGCGAAGCGAAGCGCGACGAAGCGCGCGCCGAGACGTTCGACGTCTTCCTCGACGCCGCGAAGAGCGACGACTTCGTCGGCGTACAGACCTACAGCCGCGCCCGGTTCGGGGCCGACGGCCCGCTGCCCGCCGAAGAGGGCGTGCCGGTCCTTACCATGGGCTACGAGTACTGGCCCCAGGCTCTTGAGGGGACGATTCGCTACGCCGCCGAACGCGCTGGCGTGCCCATCTACGTCACCGAGAACGGAATCGGAACCGACGACGACGCCGAGCGGGTCGCCTACTATGGCGAGGCACTCAAAGCCCTGGTCCGTTGCATGGAAAGCGGCATCGACGTGCGCGGCTACTACGCCTGGTCGTTGCTCGACAACTTCGAGTGGATCCACGGCTACGGGCCCCACTTCGGGATCGTGGGCGTCGACCGATCGACCCAGGCCAGATCCCCCAAACGCAGCGCCGAACTCCTCGGGGCGACCGCCCGGGCCAACACCTACGATGCGGCGCAATTCCGCCAGGAAGAACCGATTGACGAGTGAGCACCGGCCCGCCGTCGTCGCCTTCGCGGCGCCGTCGGGCTCAGGGAAGACGACGCTGCTCGTGAAGGTCCTCGCGCACCTGAAGGCCGCGGGCCACCACGTCGGTGCCGTGAAGAGCGACGCGCACCGCGTCGAGCTCGACAAGCCCGGCAAGGACACGCACCGCATGCGGGACGCCGGTGCCGAGGTGACGGGGCTCGTCTCGCGCGATCAGATCGCGATCTTCCGCGACGCCCCGGGCCCGGAGCTGCGCCTCGCCCACATGATCGAGGTCTTCTTCGCGCACCTCGACCTCGTCCTGGCCGAAGGCTTCCGCAGCCAGGGCTACCCGACGATCGTGGTGTGCCGCGAAGGCATCGACATGAAAGGTTGGGAGTGGCCATCGAACGTGGTCGCGATCGTCTCCGATACGCCTACGGACAAGGCGCACCCGACCTTCGCCCTCAACGACATCGCTGGCATCGCGGCCTTCGTTCAAGATCTTGCCCGCCCGGAGGAAGCGTGACCGACACTCCCCTGCCCGATGGCATCCAGCTCACCCCGTTCGACCCCGCGTTCCGTGAGGATCCGTACCCGATCCTCCACGACCTGCGTCGCCGGGCGCCCGTACATCGCGACGAGCCACTCAAGCGTTGGATCGTGACGCGCCACGACGATGTCGAGCACGTCCTCCGCAACAAGGCGTTCTTCGTCGACCCGAGCAAGGCCCGACCCGATGCCTTCCACCGGCTGTTCGAGAACACCGAAACCGGCGGCGAGCAATCGATCCTGTTCCTCGATGACCCACAGCATCGGCGCCTGCGCGGCCTCGTGAACCGGACCTTCCGGCCGCGCGCCATCGACCGGATGCGGCCCGAGATCCGCAAGCTGGCTCGCGACCTGGTGGCGCAGATCGAGACGCCCGAGTTCGACGTGGTCGAAGCGCTGGCCAATCCGTTGCCCGCTCTCGCGATCGCCGTGGTGCTGGGTGTGGACGGAGGCGACCAGGAGCAGTTCAAGCGGTGGTCGGAGGCCTCGACAGCGGCGTTCTTCAACCCGTTCGCGAGCGAGGAAGAGCGTGCCCCCGGCGTCGCTGCGTCCCAGGCGCTTCGCGAGTTCTTCCTGCGCGAGGTCGACCAGCGTCGCCGCGAACCGAGTGAGGATCTGATCGGTCGCATGTGTGCGGTCGAGGACGAGCGCGGCGACCGGATGACCGACGCCGAGATCAACACCATGTGCAATCTGCTGCTGATCGCCGGGAACGTGACGACCACCGACCTGATCGGGAACGGGACCCGGGCGCTGATGGATCACCCGGAGCAGGCCCAAACGCTCCGCGCCGCGCCCGAGCTCATGCCCCACGCCGTCGAAGAGATGCTCCGCTACGACGCGCCGGTGATGAACTCGGCGCGCATCACGCACGACGAGGTCGAGATCGGCGGGGTCGCCATCGGGAAGGGCGAGTCGGTCATGACCGTCCTCGGCGCCGCCAACCGCGACCCGGACATCTACCCGGAGCCCGATCGGCTCGACTTCGATCGCGAAGACGTCCACCACCAATCCTTCGGGGGCGGCCAACACCTGTGCCTCGGCTCCCATCTGGCGAGGCTCGAAGCCCAGGAGGGCTTCGCGGCGCTGCTCGAGCGGTTCCCGAAGCTCGGGCCGAGCTCCCGCCCCCACGAGTACCGACAGGTGCCGAGCTTCCGCGGCCTGAAGCACTACTGGCTCCAAGGATCTGAATAAGTAATCAAAATCAGGTACTTGAGTTAGTGTGGTAAAAAGACCCGCGCAGGCTAGCCTTTCTGAACTGAAATTCATGTCAGTTTCTATCGAATCGACAGAGCCCACTTCCCCGACGCGGAGCCAGGCCAGCCGCCGCGCCGAGACGCGCCGGCGCTTGCTCGAAGCCGCAACCGCGGTCTTCGCCGAGGAAGGCCTCCACGCCGCCACCAGCGTCGCCATCGCAAAGCGCGCCGGGCTCGGGACCGGGACGTTCTACCTCCACTTCTCGGACAAGCACTCGCTGTTCGAGGAGATCGTCGACGCCGCGCTCGGCGAGCTCCGCGAACGTCAGGAGCGGGCGGTCAAAGCCGAGCCCTCGAGAGCGGACGACCTGCGCCTGCTGTTGGAGGTGTTGGTCGACTTCACCGAGGACAAGCGCGACCTGATCCGC
>JAFDDA010000083.1 GCA_019311105.1 Deltaproteobacteria bacterium | reverse complement strand
GAGCCGAGCGCGATGCATCTGTTCCCGATCGGCCTGCTCGTGGCCGCGGCCGCCCGCCACGGGCAGCGGCGCCGGACGGTCGCCTAGGTCAGACGGTTCCCACCAGACCCTCGCGTCGCCCCGCGGCCCTAGGGAGTGTTCCGGGCGGGTAGCGACAGCCCCGCCATCACCCAGCGACGCCCTCGGCGGTAGACGCCGGTCGCTGGGCGCTCCAGCCTGCGGGCATAGGCGCCATCGGTGGTCCTGGGTCTCCTCCTGGTCGAAGCGGCGCGACTCCCCTGCCACCGTCTCGACCACGGCCGTGGGAAGGGATAGATCCATCGACGTGTAGACTTCGCCGGAGCACTTCGGGCGGAGGCACCGGCAAGCAGTGCGCGCCCCCGGGGGGCTTGATCGCATGGGCTTCGCGCTTCATTCGGCTTGGTTGGAGAAAAAAAACGGGCCTCGGGCGACACATTTGCCCCCCACCGGCCACTTACCCATGAGAACACTAGGTATTCCACTCGGAATCTCTCTAAAGGAGAGCCATGCAGCCGCTCGTTCGCAACCTGTTGCTCGTCACACTTCTGGCCCTGGCGCCCGGCTTGGCCCGCGCGAACACGTTGCCTCTGTCGACGACGCTCGAAGCCTTGCTCGAAGACGACGGATCCATCCAAGTCGCCGACAAGCTCTTCACCAACTTCACGTATTTCTCGACCGGTGACATGCCCTCCGCCGTCGGCGTCAACGTGATCCCCATCACGGACGTGGACGGGAACTACGGTCTGCGTTTCCAGGGGGCCTTCGTCGACCTGGCCTCGTCCCCGGGCGGCTCCGACGCGCTCATCACCTACGACGTCGAGATCGTGGACGGCTACTTCGATGACGGGCTCAATTACTTCATCGTCGATGCCCACATCATGGGCAACCCGACCCTGCTGAGCGGCTTTGGCTCGATCTCGGTGGTGGATACCTTCCTCCCTCAGTTCGGTCCCGAGGCCAGGATGACGATCTTCGACGACGAGATAGCCGGTACGAAGTTCGTGGACTGGGTCGACTTTGACGTCCCGGTGAAGAAACTGAGCGTCCAGAAGGACATCCTGGCGATCGCCCTGCTCGAAGACAGTGAGCCGGGCGCAGCGACCCTTTCTTTCGTCGACCAGACCTACTCGCAGATCCCCGAGCCCACCACGCTGATCCTGTTCGGCCTGGGTCTGGGTGGCTTGGCGAGTCAGGGACGGCGGCGCTCGCACGACAAGCGTTCATTCGCATCTCCCAACGCTTCGTGCGAAGCCCAGCCCAACCGCGCCGCCTAGGGCTACCCCCGCGTAAACGATGGATGGCCCCCTCTTCGCGGTCCCAGACCGCGTGGGGTGCGGCACAACGGCGACCACTTGCCGTGGCGGCCAGCGTCGATCGGGCCCTAGGGAGTGTCCCGGGCGGGTAGCGAGAGCCCCGCCATCACCCAGCGGCGCCCTCGACGGTAGACGCCGGTCGCGGGGTGCCCCAAGTGCTCCTCCAGACCTGCCATCGAGACCCGGAACTCGCGGCGGCTCGGGTCGAACTCGATCTCGATCTCTTGGAATCCCCACCGCTGGCGCGTCAGTGGGAACCAGGCTTTGTAGCTGCACTCCTTCACGCTGAACAGGAGCTTGGCCCAGCGACCCCGCTCCGCCTGGGGCTGGGCCTCCAGCCAGCGGCGCTCGCGGGGAGTGCAGATCCGGCTCCACAGCTTCGGCGCCAGGGGCTCGGCGCCTTCGACGTCCACACCCAGGCCCGCCACGTCGCGGGTCGAGGCCACGGCCACCAGGCAGAGGTCCTTGGTGTGCGAGATCGAACCCACTACGCCGGGTGGCCAGAGGGGAACACGCTGCGCATCGCGGCCCAAGGGGAACACGGTCCAGCCCATCTGACCGAGCAGTTGGCGCGCGCAGCGGCGGCCAGTCGCGAACTCCCGCACGCGCCGTTCAGCAAAGCGCGCACAGGCGGCGCGCTCGTCGGGCAGCAGGTCGTCGGCCCGCCCGTCGATCGGCGAGGAGGCCACCAGGACGTCGCCTCCGAAGAGTTCTCTAGCCAGTCCTTGGTCGGGCATCGCCGCCGCAGTATCGCCTGCGGAGAGGCCGCTGGAAACGCCTCGCGCCCGCCCTCAGATCTCGTCGGCGAAGTCGAGGAGCTGGGCCTGGTCGAGCACCAGCAGGGAGCCGGACTCCATGCGGAGCAGACCGAGCTTCTGGAGGCGACTCACGGCCCGGGAGGCCGACTCACGGGTGATCCCCGCCATGTCGGCGAGCTCCCGATGGGTCAGACGGCTGCCGATCCGGACGCCGTCGGGCTCCACCTCGCCCTTGCTCTCGCAGAGCTGGTGCACCAGCGAGCGGATGCGCGCCTCGGCGTGATGCAGCGTCAGCAGCTCCACCTGGGACCAGGCCTCGCGGCAGCGCTGGCAAAGCATGCGCAGCAGGGCCTCGTTCACCTTGGGGTTCGCCAGCTGGTTGCGGAAGTCGCGCCGCGAGAGCGAGAGGATCGTCGTCGGGGCGACGGCGATGACACTCGCCGGTGTCGTCCCCCCATCGAGCAGCGACATCTCGCCGAAGAACTCGCCGGAGTCGTGGAAGGCGAGGATCGTCTCCTTCCCGCTCGGCAGCTGGCGGACGACCTTCACGCGCCCCTGGCGGACGATGTACATGTAGTCGCCGGTCTCGTCTTCGAGGAAGATCACCGAGTTCTTCGGATACGAGCGCTCGTGGAAGTGAGCGCCGATCTCGGTGAGCTCTTCATCCTCGAGCTCGGCGAACAGCGGAACTTTTCTGAGAAAGGCCAGTTCGACGGCCATTTGCCGCCTCCCGATCTACGCCCCACGGGTAGACCGGGGGGGCTTTCCCACGTATCGGAAGTCCCGGCGGGAAGTTGATCGGTTTAGGGGTGATTTCAACCCGGCCAGGCTGGGCTGGGGCTTTCACCCTAGAGGGCCTCGACGATGGAGAAGTTGATCCAGCCCTTCACCGGGTCCACCTGCTCGACCAGCACGCGGAAGCGGTCGCCGAGGGCGTAGCGGCGACCGCTGTCCCGAGCGACCAGGACGTGCGCTCCCTCGTCGTACTCCACCCACTCGGGCAGGGTCGAGACGTGGATCAGGCCCTCGACGAAGTGGGCGTCGAGGGTCAGGTAGAGGCCCTGCCGGGCGACGCTGCCCACGGTGCCCTCGAACTCCTCACCGACCTTGGGCGCCATGAAGGCGCACTTCTTCAGCGCGTCCATGTCGCGCTCGGCGTTCATGGCGACACGCTCCCGCCAGGAGATCCGCCGAGCCACGCCCGCCAGCTCGTGGCTGCGCCGGCGCACTCGCTCGGCGGCGTCCCCGCCCTTGAGGCACGCCGCCACCGCGCGATGGACGACCAGGTCGGCATAGCGCCGGATCGGCGAGGTGAAGTGGAGGTAGGCGCGGAAGGCCAGGGCGAAGTGGCCCTTGCACTCCGGGTCGTAGCGAGCCTGTTGCATGGCGCGCAGGGCGGCGAGATTCACGAGCCGCTCTTCCGGGCGACCCTCGACCCGGCGCACCGCCGCCGCGATCTGCTTCGGCGAGAGCGGGCCTCGCCCGCGCCCGTCCATCAACCCGAAGGTTTCGAACACCTTTCGTAGCTCTTGCGCGTCGTCTTCGGGCGGAGCCTCGTGCACGCGAAAGATCGTGGGCACCTCTTCGGACAACAACGTCTCGGCAACCGCCCGATTCGCCGCGAGCATCGCCTCTTCGATGGCGTGGTGGGCCTCCGTCCGGCTGGCCCGCGTGATGGCGGTGGGCATGCCCTTCGCGTCGAGGGCGATCTCGGCGGCGGGGAGATCGAAATCGATGGCGCCGGCGCCGACGCGCCGCTTGGCGAGGGCACGGGCGCAACGTGCGAGGCGCCCGAGGCAGGCGTCGACTTCCGCGTCCGCATGGGGGACCGCGCCGCTCATGGCGGCCGCGGCCTCTTCGTAGTGGAGACGCGCGCGGCTTCGGATCAGTGCCCGGAGCAGTCGGCTTCCGGTCACACGGCCATCGCCCGCCACGTCCATACAGGCGACCAGCGCGTAGCGATCGACGTCGGGGCGCAGCGAACAGAGATCTCCCGAGAGCCGCTCGGGCAGCATGGGGATCGACCGGTCGGGGAAGTAGACACTGTTGCCGCGACGCAGGGCTTCGCGGTCGAGGGCGCTGCCGTCGGGGACGAAGTGCGCCACATCGGCGATGGCGACCCAGAGCCGATGGCCCCCGCCCTTCCCTTCTTCGACCCAGACGGCGTCGTCGTGGTCGCGTGCGCTCGCGGGGTCGATGGTGACGAAGGGGCGGTCACGAAGATCCTCACGGCCATCGCCGCGTTCGCTCTTCGGCTCGGGGATCGACTCCACCTCGGCGAGGACATCCTCCGGGAACTCGACCGGCAGCCGTCGGTGCCAGACCACGGCCCGAAAGTCCGGCTCCGGCTCCCCCGGACGGCCCAGGACTTCGACGACACGGCCCGCGATCCGTCCGCCGCGACCCGGCTTGCGCGTGGGTTCGACCACCACGACGTCGCCCTCGCGGGCACGGCCGAGATTCTTGCGGGTCACGGGGATGGCCCACTCCTCGCTGTCCCGATAGGGCGTGACCCGCCCCCCGGCGAGATCGAGCTGGACGATGCCGATCCAGTGGGGCCGGCGATCGTGCTGGACCTCGAGGATTTCACCCCGTTTTGTTTCGGCGTTGCCCGTCGGCAGGAGCAGGACCCGGTCGCCTTCTTGCGCGCCGGCGCCGTCTTTCACGTGGAAGGCGCGGCCGCCCTCGCTGACGACGGTGCCCTCATCGCCGCGGCCGGGTGTGAAGGTGCCGACGACGAGGCCGTCACGGCGCGGCAGGCGGAAGCGCCGGTCGCTCTTTTCGAGCTCACCCGCTCGCACCATCGAGCGCAGCAGGCCGCGGAGTTTGTGTTTCATGTGGTGCCCGCCGCCGAGGCGGTCGAGCAGTTCGCGTTCCGTACGCGGCCGGGCTTTCACCTCGGCGAGCACGCGTTCGCGTTTTACGGTCATGTTGGATTTCCAGCCGCGTACGCTCGTTGGCGCAGCGGCGAAGTTCGCGGGCCGCGCGTGGCAGGCCGGCGAAACATAGGATTCAGGAGGAAAGAAAGGGAGGGAGTGGTGCTCGGGACTGGAGTCGAACCAGCACGGGCTTGCGCCCACTAGATTCTGAGTCTAGCGCGTCTACCAGTTCCGCCACCCGAGCACTCGGGGGTGCGGAGAGTAGCCGTCGCCTCCGGATTCGGACAGCCCGCCCCGCAGGCCTGCCCGAACCGCCCCCAAGCACCGCCCCGCAGGCTTGCCCGGCGCGCGCTGAACACCGCCCTCATGGTTCGCAGTTCCTCCATCGGGCGACGACTGGGCCTCGCGCTGCTCTGGTCGGCGGTGACCACCGGCCTCGTGGTCGGCTTCGCCGCTGCGCTGGCCGGGTTGGCCCTCGCCGGCCTCGCCATTGCGGGGATCGAGCTGGGGGAAGTGCAACGGGCGGTCTGGCTCGCGATCGCACGCTCCGTGGCGACCACGGCCCTCGCTCCGCTGGGCGTCTTCACCCTCGTGGCGTGGTGGATCCTGACGGCCGTGCGGCCCGCCTTCGACGCCACCTGGCGCTCCATCCTCGTCGGGACCTTCGGCCTGGCGGCCCTCGGCTTCCCGCCCGTCGGCGCTGGGTCGTTCACGATTTGGAAGGCCGAGACCCCCTTCGACTACGGCGCAACCTGGCTGCTCGTGGCCGGCGGCGTGACGGCTGCCCTGGTCCTGGCTCGGCGGGTGGTTCCGGTACTCGGCCCCGGCGCCTTCGGGGCCCGACTCGGCTGACAAAACGACTGGATACGCAAGGCAAAATCCGATTCCGCCTCCGGCGGCGCCTTGACCTGGCCAGGCCCGTGCCTAGGGTTCCCGCCATTCGGGCACCCCGAGCCCGACGGAGAACCCTTGGCCGAAGATCGCGACGAGCCCTTCCTGCTTCCCGACGCGGAAGGCGGCGACGAGTTTCTCGACGTCCCCCGCATCCTGCCCGTGCTGCCGGTGCGCGACGCCGTGGTGTTCCCCGGCGTGACCGCTCCCCTGGCCGTGGGGCGCGAAGGCTCGATCTCGGCGCTCGAAGAGGCCGGCGAAGGCGGCTTCCTGCTGATCGGGACCCAACGCGACCCGGCGACCGAGCATCCCGAGATCGAAGACCTCCACCCGGTCGGCTGCATCGCGCGCGTCGTCAAGGTGATGGGCATCCGCGGCGAAGGCGGCAAGCACGCGGTGGTGGTGGGCGTCGTGCGAGCGCGCCTGGGCGAGGCCGCCCCCACCGAGGGCCCGGCGCTGCGGATCGCCATCAAGCCCCTGATCGACGACGCCTCCGAATCCGCCGAGCGCGACGTCGCGTGGCACCGGGTGGTCGAGCTGGCCCAGACCATGATCGACCTGCGCGACGACCTGCCCGAAGAATGGAAGGTCTTCGTCGCGAACCTCCCGAGCCCGGGCCTGCTCTCGGACCTCGTGGCCTCCACCCTGCCGGCCTCCGTCGAAGAGAAGGTGGCGCTGCTGGCCGAGGCCTCGGTGACCGCGCGTCTCGAGGCGGCCGCAGCCCAGCTCGAACGCGAGATCACCATCGCCGAGGCCCAACGCGCCCTGAGTGCCGAGACCGACGACGAAGATCCGCGGCGCCGCGAACGCTTGCTGCGCCGGCGCATGCGGGAGATCCAGGCCGAGCTCGGCGAGGTCGACTCCGCCTCGGGCGAGGTCGACGACCTGCGCGAGAAGATCGAAGCCCAGGACATGCCCGAAGAGGCCGCGGCGCATGCCGACCGCGAGCTGCGACGCCTCGCCGCCCTCCCCCAGCACGCGCCCGATCGGCATCTGCTGCGCACCTACCTCGAGTGGCTCGCCGACCTGCCCTGGAGCCATGCCACCGAGGACAAGCTCGACCTCGCCGAGGCACGCCGCGTCCTCGACGAGGACCACCACGGCCTCGAAAAGGTGAAGGAGCGCATCCTCGAGTTTCTGGCAGTCCGCAAGCTCGCGCCGGAGGCCTCGTCGCCGATCCTGTGCTTCGTGGGCCCGCCGGGTGTGGGCAAGACCTCCCTCGGCCGTTCGATCGCCCGAGCCATGGGGCGCAAGTTCGCGCGTGCGGCCTTGGGCGGTGTCCGCGATGAGGCGGAGATCCGCGGCCACCGCCGCACCTACGTCGGCGCGATGCCCGGCCGCATCCTCCAGAACCTGCGCCGGGCCGGAACCCGGAACCCCGTCTTCCTGCTCGACGAAGTGGACAAGCTCGGCGCCGACTTCCGGGGCGACCCCTCGTCGGCGCTGCTCGAGGTGCTCGACCCCGAACAGAACAAGACCTTCAGCGACCACTACCTCGAGATCCCCTTCGATCTGTCGAGCGTGCTCTTCATCACAACGGCCAACACGCTCTCGACGGTCCCTCCCGCACTGCTCGACCGCATGGAGGTGATCGAGCTGCCGGGCTACACCGACCGCGACAAGCTCGCCATCGCCCGCTCACACCTGTTGAAGAAGCAACTCGAAGGGCACGGCCTCACGGAGGCGCGTGCCCAGGTGGCCGACGACGCCCTCCGGCTGCTCGTCGACGAGTACACCCGCGAGGCCGGAGTGCGGAACCTCGATCGCCAACTCGCGACCCTGATCCGCAAGGCCGCCGCCCGGATCGCCACGGATCGACCGAGCGAGGGCGACCCGCCGCTGCTCGTGGACGAGAAGTTCCTGCGCGACAGCCTGGGCGCCCCTCCGCACCTGCCCGAGACCGCCGAGCGAACCAAGATCCCGGGTGTCGTGGTGGGCCTCGCCGCGACGAGCCACGGCGGGGACATCCTCTTCATCGAAGCCACGGCCATGCCGGGCGGCGAGAGCCTGCGGCTCCGGCTCACCGGGCAACTCGGGGACGTGATGCGCGAATCCGCCGAGGCCGCGGTCTCGTGGGTGCGAGCCAACGCGGACGCTCTGGGTTGCCGGCACGAAGTCCTGAATGGAGGCGAGATCCACCTTCACGTGCCCGCCGGCGCCGTCCCGAAGGACGGGCCCTCCGCGGGCGTCACGCTTGCGACCGCGGTCGTCTCGGTGCTCTCGGGCCGACGCGCCCGGGGCGACGTGGCGATGACCGGAGAGATCTCCCTGCGTGGGCGGGTGCTCCCGGTCGGCGGCATCAAGGACAAGATCCTCGCCGCCGCCCGCGCCGGCGTCCGCACGGTCGTGATGCCCCGACGGAACGAGAAGGATCTCGTGGACGTGCCCGAGGATGTCCGTGACGAGCTTTCCATCGTCCTCGTCGACACGGTGGACGAGGCACTCGAAGTGGCTCTCGAGCCCGCCCAGGACTGAGCACCAAGCCCCCCGAGCCCGCCCAGGACGAAGCACCAAGAGCTACGCTGCTCGACACCTTGCGTGTCGCCCTCGTCCACGACTGGCTGACCGGAATGCGCGGCGGAGAGCGCGTCCTCGAGGCGATGTGCGCGCTCTACCCGGACGCGGACATCCACACCCTGATCCATGTGCCGGGTAGCGTCGGTGCGACGATCGAGTCTCATGCGATCTTCGCGAGCCCCCTGTCGCGGCTGCCCGGCGCCGCGAGGCACTATCGCAAGCTGTTGCCGCTCTTCCCGTGGGCCGCCGGCCGAGCCCGACTCGAGGGCTACGACCTCGTCGTCTCCACGAGCCATGCATTTGCGAAGGGGGCTCGCGTCCCTCCCGGCACGCCCCACGTTTGCTACTGCTTCACGCCGATGCGTTACGTCTGGGACCAGATCGACAACTACTTGGGCCGGGGTCTGCTGCGGACCCTGGCATCGCCGCTGATTTCCGCCTTGCGGCGCTGGGACCAACGCACGAGCACGCCCGACCGCATCACCCGCGTGATCGCGATCTCCGAAACCGTTGCAGCCCGCGTGCGAGCTCGTTGGGGTCGTGAGGCCGATGTCATTGCACCGCCCGTGGACGTGGCGCGCATCCAGCCCGACGGTCGCCCGCCCGATCCCTTCTTTCTGCTGGTCGGCGCTTTCGTCCCCTACAAGCGCGAAGACCTCGCGATCGAAGCCTTCCGCGGCCTCGACCTCGAGCTGCGCGTCGTCGGCGACGGCCCGCTGCGCGCGGCCCTCGAGGCCGGCGCACCGGAGAACGTTCGCTTCCTCGGCCGCGTGCACGACGACGAACTCGCGCAGCTCTACGCACGCTGTCGGGCCCTCGTGTACCCCCAGGAGGAGGATTTCGGCATCGTCGCCGTCGAGGCCCAGGCCGCAGGCCGGCCGGTCATCGCCTTCGGGCGTGGCGGCGCCACGGAGACCGTCGTCGATGCCGACGACGCCGCGCCGGGCGACGCGACTGGCCTCTTCTTCCACGACCCGACCCCGGCCGCTCTCCGCGCTGCGCTCCAACGCTTCGAGGTGGCCGAGAAGGGCTTCGACTCCGCGACGATCCGACGCCATGCGGAGCGCTTCTCCACCGAACGCTTTCTCAACGAGATGCGCGCGGCCCTCGACACGACGCGAGCTGCCGTTTCCGGGGTGTCGTCGTGAGCGAGCCTCGCGCGGTCCCGATGGTCGACCTCGCCGCTCAGCACGCGCCCCTGCGTGCCGAGATCGACGAGGCGATCGCGCGCGTCCTCGACAGTCAACGGTTCGTCGGCGGCCCCGAGGTCGAAGCCCTCGAACGCTCGATGGCGCGGCTGTGCGAGACCGAGTTCGCCGTGGGCTGTGCATCGGGCACCGACGCGTTGATCCTCGCTCTCGAGGCGGCGGGGGTGGGCACGGGCGACGCCGTCCTCTGCCCCTCGTTCACCTTCTTCGCCACCGCCGGGGCCATCGCACGACTCGGCGCCCGACCCGTCTTCGTGGACATCGACCCGGCGACCCTGGACGTCGGCCCCGATCAGGCCGAAGCCGGCCGCGCCCTCTGCCCCGATGCAAAGGCGCTTCTCGCCGTCCACCTGTTCGGCCGCGTGGCCCCCATGGGCCCGCTGCTCCGTTGGGCGGACCAGCATGGCATCGCCTTGATCGAGGACGCGGCCCAGGCCATCGGAGGCCGCGACGCCGACGGCATCGCAGCGGGCGCAGGGGGCCTCGCTGGCTGCTTCAGCTTCTTCCCCTCGAAGAACCTCGGCGCACTCGGAGACGGCGGTGTCATCACCACGCGCTCGGAAGCGATGGCCGAACGCCTTCGCACGCTGCGCAACCATGGTGCGGGGCCCGACGGCTTCCATCGCGTGGCCGGAACGAACTCCCGAGTCGACGCCCTGCAGGCCGCCGTGCTCGGCGTGAAGCTCCGCTACCTCGACGAGTGGACCAAGCGCCGAAGCCAACACGCCGCCGAGTACGATCGCCTCTTCACGGAGGCAGGCGCCACGACGGCCCAGCCCGTCGATCGCACACGCCCCCTTTCGACGCCCCGGCCCGAGCCCGATCCCGGAATCCACGTCCACAACCAGTACGTCGTGCGGGTCGAGGCGGGCGCGCGCGACACGCTGCGGGCGCAGCTGGCGGAAGACGGTATCGAGACCCGCATCTACTACGAGCGCGGCGTCCACCTCGAGCCCTGCTTCGCCGGCGCCCTGGCAGCCCCCCTTCCGGCCACGGAAGCGGCGTGTCGCGAGACCCTGGCGCTGCCGATCCGCCCCGAACTCGGCACGGCCGACCGGGAGTACGTGGCGGCACGCGTCGTCCGCAGGCTCTTCCGCTAGTTCTCAGCGGTTTTCGAGGTACCAGTCGATCGTGCGTCGCAGGCCGACGTCGAAGTGCGTCCCGGCGCGAAACCCGAAGCCTTCGGCAGCGCGGGAGATCTCGAGCTGGCGTCGGGGCTGGCCGTCGGGCTTGCTCGCATCGAAGCGCAGCTCACCTTCGTAGCCGACGGCGAGGCGAATCTCTTCCGCCAGATCGCGGATCGTGATCTCGCTTCCGGTCCCGAGGTTCACCGGCTCGTCGGACTCGTAGCGCTCCGTGGCGAGCACGATGGCCTCGGCCGCATCCTCCACGAAGAGGAACTCGCGCGATGCCTTGCCCGTCCCCCAGACCTCGACCACGGGCTCGCGCGCCTCGTGGGCTTCGACGAACTTGCGGATCAGGGCCGGGATGACGTGGCTGCTGCTCGGGTCGAAGTTGTCCCCCGGGCCATAGAGGTTCACCGGGAGCAGGAAGATCGTGTTGAAGCCGTACTCCGCGCGGTAGGCCTGGGCCTGCACGAGCAGCATCTTCTTGGCGAGGCCATAGGGAGCGTTGGTCTCTTCGGGGTAGCCGTCCCAGAGCGTCTCTTCGCGGAACGGCACCGGCACGTGCTTCGGATAGCTGCACACGGTCCCGACGGCGACGAACTTCTCGACATCGCGGCGACGGGCCTCCTCGACGAGCTGGGCCCCCATCATGAGGTTCTCGTAGAAGAAGCGCCCCGGATGCCGGCGGTTCGCCCCGATCCCGCCCACGACGGCGGCGAGATGGATCACGACGTCCGGCCGCGCGTGATCGAGAAGCCGACGGACGGCGTCGCCGTCGACGAGGTCGAACTCGACGCTGCGAGGCACGAAGACCTGCTTCGCCCCACGCCGCTCGAGTTCGGCCACCACGTGTCGCCCGAGGAAGCCCGCTCCTCCGGTCACGACGATCGACTTCTGATCGAGAGCGAGCGGCATCCATCCCCCTGACAGCCCTGCCAAGGCAAGGTACGCAGCGCGGCTGAAGCCAGCAACCACGCGCGGGCCGATGCGAGCGGTGTGACCCGAGGCCGTGCTAACCCATCGTTCCCTTGGAGCCCCGGACCCAACCCGACCCCTCACCCCTCCGACGAGCCCTCGCCCGGTTCGCACTGGCGGTCGCCATCGTGGCGGTCGTGGCGATCGGAGTCGACCGCAGCGTCGGACGCAGCAACGACTTCGACAACTTCTACGACGCGGCGGCTTCCGTGTGGGAGAACGGCGAACTCCTGCGCGAAAAGGGAACCTCGCGCTACCTGCCGAGCTTCCAGGTCATGATGTCGCCCTTCGGCGCGCTGCCGATCGAGGCCTCTGCACCGATCTGGATCCTCCTGAACCTGGCGAGCTACGCAGCCCTCGTCTTTCTTTTTGCACGCGTCTTCGGCGTGTCGCCCCGCGCCCAGATCCCCGCCTGGTTCTGCGTCGCGCCGTTCGTGGTGAGCAACCTGACGCTCGGCCAGAGCGGGCCGCTGCTGCTCGCCCTCTCGACCGCAGGGATCGCAGCCGCCGTTCACCACCGCGACCGTCTCGCCGGCGTGGCCCTCGCGGCCGCGGGGCTTCTGAAGGTCCTTCCTGCAGCGTTGGTCGCCATCCCGTTCTTCTTCGGACGGATCCGCGGCACGGTCGTCGGAGCCGGCCTCGCTGCCGCAGCGATCGGGGTGTGGATGACCTTGGCGCTCGGGCCCACCGCCGCCATCGACGACTCCCTGCGCTGGTTCACGGAGGTCCGTCAGGTGCAGACCCCCGACCATTTGATGAGGACCGGGCGGAGCATCCGGTACAACAACCAGGGCCTGGCCGTCACGCTCGCGCGCACCTTCGGCGACTTCTCCCCGCGGCCCCAGGCGATGGCGCGGGGTTCGACCCAACTGCTGTCTTCGCCGGTCCCGCTGGAATGGGTCTGGGCTCTCTATGGCGGGATCCTGGCCACACTCGCGGCGGTGCTGGCTGCGGTGTTGTGGCGCCTGCGAAGACACGGCCCGGGCCCGCGCGGTTTTCTGGCGGCCCTCGCGCTTGCGGCGCCGGTGATGCTGGCGACGTCGCCGATCGTCTGGACCCACTATTTCCTGTGGCTCCTGCCGGGGTTCATCTACCTCTCCGACCGGCGCCGTGCCCTGGCAGCCATCAGCGTCGTCTCCCTGGCGGCGATCTACTGGATCCCGGCCCGCGGCCTGGGTTTCCACATGGCCCTCGGGCTCGTCCAATTCGGATGGGTGGCGCAGGACGCGTGGCGAAACGCAGGTGCGCACGGTGGAACGCCCTCCCCTGTTGGGGCGTCTCTGAATTCACCACACTGACGTCAGCAGGAGGGGCTCTTGGCTGAAATGACGACCGACGCCTCGGAGCTTTCACAGGGGCCATTTCCGCACGGGCCGCTCGTGACCGTCCTCACGGTCACCTACAACCACGCCGAAGGCTTCGCGCGAACGCTCGAGTCCGTCGCGGCCCAGCGCGGCGTCGACCTCGAGTACGTGGTCGTGGACGGCGCCTCCCAGGACCGGACCGAACAGATCGCCAAGCATCCCCGCGTCGACACCTTTCTGTCGAAGCCCGACCGGGGCATCAGCCATGCCTTCAACCGTGGCATCGACCTCGCTCGCGGCCGGTGGCTGCTGTTCCTGAACGCGGGGGACGCCTTCAACGCACCCGACGCCCTGGCCCGGCTCGCAAACCACATCCCCGGCGGCCGCCCGGCGCTCGTGAGTGGGCAGGTCGATTGCGGCCCCAAAGGGATCTTCCCCCTTGCCGCGCCCGCGACGACCGGGCCGGCTCGGCACCGCGCGCGCCTCGCGCACCAGGCGACCCTCATCCCCCGTGAGTTCTTCGACGAGTACGGCCGCTTCGACGAGAGCTTCCGCATCCGGATGGACTATGAGTGGCTGCTCCGCCTGATCGATCGCGAACCGATCCACTGGGTGCCCGAGGTCTTCGTCACCTACGAGCTCGGCGGGTTGTCGAGCGACCCGCGCCGGGCACTCCAGCAGGAGATCGAGGCCATGACCGCGGAGATGCTCCACGCGGGCTCGACCGCCGCCCGGGTCTGGCACCTGCTGTGGCGCGGCCCGCTGGCCTTGATGCGGGCCCTCGCGAAGCGCGTGCAATGGAGCTTGCCTCCGGCCATCGAGCGTCGCGTCACCCGGTGGATGTCGTAGCGACCGCGTGGGCCGCCCAGCGAGGCTGCTAGCCTCCGCCTCGGCGGGCTTCGCTTCCCGCGTTGGGGGCCCCGGACGATCTCCATGAGCACGGTGCCGCGCATCAGCTTCGGGATGATCGTCCTGAACGGCGAGCCCTTCCTTCGCTACTCGCTGCGTGCCCTCTACCCGCACGCCCACCAGATCCTCATCGTCGAGGGCGCCTGCCCCGGCGCATCGGCAGTGGCCACGCCCGATGGGCACTCGTCGGATGGGAGCGTCGCGACGATTCGACGGTTCCAGGCGGAAGAAGACCCCGAAGACAAGGTCGTGCTGATCCAGCGCGACGGCTTCTGGCCGGACAAGGACGCACAATCCCAGGCCTACTGTGAGCGGGCCACCGGTGACTGGCTCTGGCAGATCGATAGCGACGAGTTCTATCTCGAGGAAGATCTGCGTCGCATGGCCGCGCTCCTCGCTGCCGAACCCGAGCGGAGTGGCGCCTCCTTCCACCAGATCGCTTTCTGGGGGAGCCCGGACTACGTCGTGGACGGCTACTTCCTACGGCGCGGAGCCGACGTCTTCCACCGCCTCTTCCGCTGGGGCCCGGGATACCGCTACACGACGCACCGGCCTCCGACGGTCTGCGACGAACGGGGCCGTGACCTCCGAACCTCGAACTGGCTAGCGGCCGACCGGCAAGACCGCGCGGGCGTGAAGCTCTACCACTACTCGCTGCTCTTTCCGAGGCAGGTGCGCGAAAAGTGCCACTACTACGTCAACACCGTCGAGCCAGCCCAGCTGCCCATGGCAGGACGCTGGTTCGAGGAGTGCTGGCAGCGTCTCGGACGACCGTTTCGGGTCCACAACGTCTACGCCCACCCGAGTTGGCTCGAGCGCTTCGACGGGGCCCGGCCGGAGGCCATCGGCCAGATGATCGCCGACCTCGACAGCGGACGGATCGACGAACCGAGGCGGCCCGTGGACGACATCGAGCGTCTGCTCTCTAGCCGCCGCTATCGCATGGGACGCTGGGTGTTGAAGCGGCTTCAGCCCGTCGACGCGGCGCTCTACCGGCTGGCACCGGTCCTGAGGCGGATCCCGTTCTTCCCGAGAAGTTGGCGCGCCTATCGTCCCGGACGGTCGGCGTGAGCACTGCGACGCGGCTCGACGTCCTTCAGGTCAGCACGGGGGATCGCGGCGGGGGTGCCGAACGGGTGGCGTGGAATCTCTTCGCCGCGTTGCGCGCACGCGGCCACCGCTCCGCCATGGCAGTCGGGTTCCGTCGCAGCGACGACGCCGACGTTCGCCTGATCTCTTCCCGAGGCAACCCGTGGGTGCGAGCCTGGGGTGGCGCCATCGCCTCGGGGCTGCGGCGCTACCCGGAGGCCCGAGCCGCCGCCGCGGCCGTTCGCGCGGCCCGGATGCTGGCCTCGCCGGGCGCGCTGCTCGACGCCCTGCGCGGCGCCGAGAACTTCCGTCATCCGGGAACCCGCGAACTCGCCGCGGGCAGCGCCCCCGACATCCTCCACCTGCACAACCTCCACGGCGGATACTTCGACCTGCGAGAACTCCCTCGGCTGACCCGTCGGCAGCCGACGGTGGCGACACTCCATGATGCGTGGATGTGGACGGGCCACTGCTCCTACACGCTCGGCTGCGACCGCTGGCGCCACGGGTGCGGCCACTGCCCACACCTCGACACCTACCCCTCGCTGCTGCGCGACGGGACCGCGGCGAATTGGGAACGGAAGCAGGCCCTCTACCGCGACACCCGGCTTCACCTGGCGGCCCCGTCCCGTTGGCTGCTGGACCAGGTCGACCATTCGATGCTGGCCCCGGCCATGATTGAAGGGCGCGTGATCCGAAACGGGATCGACCTCGAGGTCTTCCAGCCGGCGAGCCGCAATGCCCTCCGAGGCCCGCTCGGCATCGACCCGGACGCCGTGGTCGTGACCTTCGCCGCGAATCGCTACCGCAACCGACGGTCCTGGAAGGATTGGCCGACGGTGCGCGAGGCCGTGCGGCTCGCGGGCGAGGCCCTGTCCGAGCGCACGGTCCACCTCTTTGCGATCGGGGACGATGCAGACCCGACGGAATCGCTCGGTCGCGTCCGCGCCCACTTCATTCCGCTCGGTCGCGTCCGCGCCCACTTCATTCCGCACACCGACGCTCCGGACGAGCTGGCCCCCTACATGCAGGCGGCCGACGTCGTCGTCCACGCGGCCCGCCCCGAAGCCGAGAATGGCAGCCTCGTCGTCCTCGAAGCACTGGCCTGCGGGAAGCCCGTCATCGCGACCGCGGTCGGCGGCGTCCCCGAGCACATCCGCGGAACGAGCCTCGGCGACGACCCGACCGTCGCCAAGCTCAACCCCACCGATTTCGCCCAGGCCGATGGCACGCTCGTGCCGCCCGCGGACCCCAGACGGATGGCCGACGCGATCGTG
>JAFDDA010000255.1 GCA_019311105.1 Deltaproteobacteria bacterium | reverse complement strand
CCCGGAAGAGTAAAAATGCACTCGACGCCAGCCTTCTTCAGGGTTCGCGCGGCGAGCTTACCGCCGTGTACCGACATGGGAGGACCTCACTGATTTGGGAACGGGGGGACGGTACCACCGTCCATCAACGGGGGTCAAATGCAGCAGGACAGCCTCGGCAGACCACAAGGGGCTTCGGCGCGGGGAGTCCTGCGGTGAAATAAAGCGCAGCAAGCCACGCGCGCCCCGACGGTTGCCCGCGCCACGCGCCCCGCACGCAGCAGCGGCCGCCAGCGCGCCCCGACGGCGCAGCGAGCCATTCGCCGCAGGACGGCTGACTTGGAACTCGGCTCGGCGGTTCTGCTTCCAAGCCGACTCGTCGTGCCCCACGACCCCCGGCTGAAGCTCGCCATAGCTCACCGTCCGCAACCGATCGGCCGGGACGCCGAGGGTCACGAGGTAGCGCCTCACCGCGTCCGCCCGACGGTCGCCAAGCGCGAGGTTGTACTCCTCGGTGCCCCGCTCGTCGCAGTGACCCTGCACCGTGACGTAGGCCCAATCCGGGAAGGAGCGGATCGTGGCCGCGTGCTCCTTCAGCCGGTTCGCCGCATCGGCCCGCAGGGTCGAGCGGTCGTAGTCGAAGTAGATGGCCGAGAGCGTGCTCTGCAGACGCTGGGTCTCGGGGTCCTGCGAGCCGACCACGGCGCCGCCGGTCGTGCCGCCCTGGGTCGTGCCGCTGCCACTCCCCGAGCCGGAGCCAGAGCCGCCGGAGGAGCCACCGCCCTCTTCCCAGCCGCTGCCGCCACCGGGAAGGTTCGTCTCGCCTTCCTCGGTTTCCGGGGTGGAGGCGCAGCCGAAGGCCAGGCCCGCGGCGCAGAGCGTCGCAATGGAGAGTCGCCAGAAGGGTCGTCGCTGCATGAGTCGTCGAAGCTCCCTGAGGTCGGGGGACCCTCTATTGCGGGGCCCACGCCGGACAGACTTCGAGCCGGCGGGCCGGAGACTTGGTGATCCAACCCCGCGAATTTCCGGGCCTATGATGAGGGTTAGGCAACCCAGACGCAAGTAATCCCGTAAGTCATGGACGCCGTGCGAAGGCCCGAAGTTCGGGCCGCAGTGGCGAAATCTGCGCTGGGGTTCGATTCTACGGCGGCCCGGCGGCAGTCCGGGCAGGGAGACACGAGTTGGGAGCAGGCCGTTGGCTCGTCGGGATGGAGCTGGCTCGCGCGCGATCTGCGGCTCCGAGCGCGCTCGCTCGGGCGGGGGACGCCTACGAACGCGCGAGGCGGCGAACCCACGGCCCGGGTGGCGAGGCGGCCCGCCCCGGCTCGGGCGAGGCGCTTTGGCGCGCTCTCGGCCGCTTCCTCGCAGCCGCCCTGGCCCCCTTGCCCGGCCTGCGGCGCACCCTCGAAGATCGGCTGCTCGCCGAGATCCCGAGTTCCGACTGAGGCCGGCTCCGGAGCCTCGGGGCCTCAGCGGCCACGGAATTTCGGTGAGCGCTTCTCCAGGAAAGCGCGGATCCCTTCCTGATAATCGTCGGATCCGAAGCAGGCGCGGATGGCCTCGCGGACGCCCTCGGGGTCGCGCCGCTCGGGCTCCTCGCCCTGGTCGGCGATCACGAACTTTGCGGCGCGCAGCGTCAGGGGCGCGTTCTCGGCGATCTGCGCGGCGACTTCCCGCACCCGCGCTTCGAGCCCCTCCTTGGGGACGACCTCGTTCAGCAGCCCGAGTCGGTGAGCCTCGGCGGCGTCGAAACGGCGAGCGGTGAAGAAGAGATCCTTGGCGGTGGCCGGGCCCACGAGCCGCACCAGGGTGCGCAGGCTCGCGGGCGGGTAACCCAGGCCCAGGCGGCCCGCCGGGACGGCGAAGCGCGCGTCGTCGGCGGCGAAGCGCAGGTCGGCCTCGATCACGATCGACATGCCGCCACCCACGCAGTAGCCGTGGATCATGGCGATCATCGGCTTCGGGAAGCGACCCAGGGCGGCGAAGGCGTGGGCGTTGCGCTGCTCGTAGTTCATCGCGCCGTCGCCCGAGCGCTGCTCCTGGAACTCCGAAATGTCGGCGCCCGAAACGAAGGCCCGCTCTCCCTCGCCTCGCAGGATGGCACCCGGACATCCGGATCCTCGGCCAGATCCTGGGCGGCCCCGGGCACCGCCTCCCACATGTCGCTGGTGATGGCGTTGTGGCGCTCGGGGTGATCGAAGACGATCCACCCGATCGCACCCTCTTTCTCGACGCGAATCCGGCCGGCCATGGCGCGGGAACGTAGCAGGGACCTTGCTAGGATCGCCGCGTGATCCCCTCCCTGCGCGGACACGCCAGCCACCCTCTCAAGAGCCAACGCTCCTGCGTCGTCGCTCGCCGCGGGATGGTGGCGTCGAGCGTCCCGATCGCGAGCGCGGCCGGGGTCGAGACGCTGCAACGCGGTGGCAACGCCATCGATGCGGCGCTCGCCATGGCGGCGACGCTCTGTGTCGTCGAGCCGATGTCGACGGGGCTCGGCGGCGACCTGTTCGCGCTGGTCCACTCCGCGAGCGAGGGGCGACTGCTCTCGCTGAATGCCAGCGGCCGCGCACCGGCAGCGGCCACCCGCGAGGCCTACCTCGAGCGCGGCCGCGACCACGTGCCCATGCGCGGAATCCTCAGCGCCACGGTGCCGGGCGCCATTCATGGCTGGGAGACACTCTCGCGGCGACTCGGCGCCCTGCCCCTCGCAGACGTGCTGGCGCCCGCCATCCGTGCCGCCGAAGACGGCTTCCCGGTGACCGAGATGGTGAGCCACTACTGGAGTCTGCTGCCGTCGGTTCTCTCGAACGACGCCGCCCGCGAGACCTGGCTTCCTGGAGGGCGCGCACCCGCGGCAGGAGAGACATTCCGCTGCCCGGGCCAGGCGCGAACCCTGCGGGCCATCGGGAAGGGCGGCGCGCGCGCGTTCTACCGTGGCGAGGCGGCCGAGGCGATCGTCGCGACCTCGCAGGCGGAGGGCGGCTTCTTCGAGCCGGTGGACCTCGCGAACCACGAGTCGACCTGGACCGAGCCGATCACGAGCGACTACCGCGGCGTCACGGTTGCCGAGCACCCGCCGAACGGCCAGGGGCTCGCCGCGCTCGTCGGCCTGAACGTGCTCGCTCGGCTCGGCGACCCCGTGTCGCCCACGAGCACGCTCGATTGGCACCGTCGCATCGAAGCATCGAAGCTCGCCTACGCCGACCGCGACGCCTACATCGCCGACCCCGAACACGCAGACGTTCCGATCGAGGCATTGCTCGAGCCGGGCTACGCCGACCGGCGCGCCGCCCTTGTGGGCGACGAAGCCCTCGACGCGCCCGGCCCCGGCCTTCACGCGGGCGACACCATCTATTGTTGTGCCGCCGACGAGCACGGAAATCTCGTGTCGCTGATCCAGAGCCTCTACATGGCATTCGGGTCGGGCGTGGCCTGCGGCGACACCGGCGTGATCCTGCAGAACCGCGGCGCGGGCTTCCGCCTCGAGGCCGGCCACCCGAACGTGCTGGCGCCGGGCAAGCGGCCCTTCCACACGATCATCCCCGGCATGTTGCTGCGCGACGGCACGCCGTTCATGCCCTTCGGGATCATGGGCGGCGACATCCAGGCCCAGGCGCACCTCGCCTTCGTCGGGAACCTCGTGGACGTCGAGGGGCGGCAGGTCGTGCTCGAAGAACCGGACCTTCCCGTCGACGAGGGCGGCACCCTGCGCGAAGCATTGACCGAGCGCGGACACGAAGTGCTCGGCCCGGGCGAGGCCGTGATCGACGTCTTCGGCGGCGGTCAGGCCATCGAGCGACACGCCGACGGCACGCTGGCCGGCGCGAGCGACCGGCGCAAGGACGGCTGCGCCCTCGGGTGGTGGGCATGAGCCGAGAAGTCGAACCGGGTCGGACCTACGTTTCCGAGCGCGAGCGCCGCGCGAGCTCACGCGCCCAGATCACATTGTTGCGACACGCCGAGCCCGATTGGGCACCGGGCGGCGGCGCGGCCGTGGACGACCCCGGCCTCACCGACTACGGCCACGTCCAGGCCGAACGCGCGGCCGCGGCCCTCGCGCGCGAGCGTGTGGACACGATCTATGTGAGCCCCTACCGACGGAGCCAGGAAACCGCGCAGCCATTGGCCCGCGCCCTCGGCCTCGAGCCCGTCACGATCCCCGACTTCCGCGAGGTCGGCGTGAACGTCAGCGGCCTGGCCTCCCAGGAAGAAGTCGACGCCTACTTCGTAGACGCGTCCCAGC